>VAYF01000051.1 GCA_005883885.1 Actinomycetota bacterium
TGAGCTGAGCGGCATCCCCCTCGCGGATCTGGTGGATCCGGACGACGAGGAGATCCTCGATGAGCTCGCCGAGCTGCGGGCGGGCCACCGGGACCGTTGCAGGGCGGAGCATCGTTTCCGCCGCAAGGACACATCCTTCCTGTGGTGCCGCACCGTGGTCACTTTGGTCCGCGGACCGGACCTCCTACCGCTCTACGCGATGGGGATGCTCGAGGACATCAGCGCCCGGAAGCTGGTCGAGGACGAGCTGCTGCATCGGGCCGTCCACGATGTCTTGACCGGGCTGCCGAACCGGCAGCTGCTGCTGGATCGGCTGACCATGGCGCTCGCCCGGACGGCCCGCGAACCCGGCGTTGGAGCGACGCTCGTCTTCCTCGACCTCGACGACTTCAAAGATGTGAACGATTCGTTCGGCCACGGCGCGGGGGACGAGCTCTTGATCCAGGTCGCGGAGCGACTGTCGGCTGCAGTTCGGCCGACCGACACCGTCGCCCGATACGGTGGCGATGAGTTCGTCGTGATCTTCGTCGGAGATGTCTCGAGGCCCGGAGATGCCCATCTCTTCGCCGAACGGTTGGCCGGACAGCTGAAGGAACCCTTCACGATCGCCGGCCGGGAGGTGACCACGAGTGCGAGCCTCGGCGTCGCGATCTGCGCCGACGGGAACGCCCGCCCCGAGGACGTGATCCGCGAAGCGGATGCTGCGATGTATCGGGCGAAGCTCGCCGGACGCGACCGGATCGAGTTCTCGGGATCGCTGGGCCCGAGCGCTGAGCCACTCAGTCGCTGATCCTTCGGGTCCCACGAGCGCCCTGCGTAGGATGTCTCCGTGCGTGGCACATCGGCTCCGATCGGGTCGGTCGACCGCGTTCTGCGTGATGGCTCGACGGTGCGGATCCGTCCGGCGACCCCCGAGGACCGCGTTCGGGTCGAGAGGTACCTGATCGAGCTGTCGCCGGAGAGCCGGCGTCTTCGTTTCCATTCACCGGTGGTCGACGTGGGCGAGATCGCCGCGCAGGCCGTCGACGTCGATCCATCGACGCACGTCACGCTCCTCGCGCTCACGGGCGGTGATGAGGGAACGGTGGTGGGCGGAGCGCAGTACTTCCGGATCGACGACGTGCGGGCCGAGATCGGCGTCAGCGTCAGCGATCGGGTTCAACGTCGTGGGCTCGGATCGCTGCTGATCGGCCAGCTCGCTGAGAGCGCCCGCGACAACGGGATCACGACGTTCCTCGCGGAGGTGCTCCCCGAGAACCATCCGATGATCGCGGTGTTCCGGGCGAGCGGGTTCTCACCACGGATCCGCGCGCTCCCCGGCTCGATCGAGGTCACGATCCCGACCACGCTTGCGGAGGACGCGGCTCGTCACTTCGAGGATCGGGACATCGAGGCCGCCGCGAACGCGGTCAGGTCTTTCCTGGCGCCCGATGTGATCGCGGTGATCGGAGCCTCGCGCGACCCAGGCTCGATCGGAGGGCGGCTCTTCTTGAACCTCCTCGAAGGGAGGTTCCATGGCGTCGTCTACCCGGTCAACCCGCGCGCCACAGCGGTACAGGGGGTGGCCGCGTTCCCGAGCGTCCGGGATCTTCCGGCCCCGGTCGACCTCGCGTTCATCGCGGTGCCGGCCGCTCACGTGGTCGCCGTGGCACGCGAGTGCGCCGAGGAAGGGGTGCGCGCCCTCGTCGTGATCTCCGCCGGCTTCGCGGAGATCGGAGGAGAAGGACCGCAGCGCGAGCGCGAGCTCATCGAAGTGTGTCGCGCCTCGGGGATGCGTCTGATCGGTCCGAACTGTATGGGCATCGTGAACACGGATCCCGACGTCGGGCTGAACGGCACCTTCGCGACGACGGTCCCGGTGGAAGGGCGGGTGGGATTCCTCTCCCAGAGCGGCGCCGTCGGGCTCGCCGTGATGGACCAGACGGCGCGACTCGGCATCGGGCTCTCCCATTTCGTTTCCGTCGGCAACAAGGCCGACATCTCCGGGAACGACATCCTGAGTTACTGGTCCGACGACCAACGAACCGACGTGATCCTGCTCTACCTCGAGTCCTTCGGGAACCCGAAACGTTTCGCGCGTCTGGCGCGGCGGATCGGCTCCCGGAAACCGATCGTCGCCGTCAAGAGCGGGCGGAGTCCCGCCGGTATCCGAGCGGCGGCCTCGCATACCGCTTCCATCGTCGCATCGGACTCGGCTCTGGACGCGCTGTTCCGGCAGAACGGTGTGATCCGCACGGACACCCTGGAGGAGATGCTCGACGTCGCCGCGATCCTCGCGCACCAGCCCGCCCCCACGGGGAACCGGGTGGGCATCATCACGAACGCCGGCGGTCTCGCGGTGCAATGCGCCGACGCGGCCGAGGCGCGTGGGCTCACGGTCCCGCCCTTCTCCGGGGAGACCTCGGCGGAACTGGCCCGGGCACTCCCCCCCGAAGCGTCCACGCAGGACCCGGTCGACATGATCGCCTCGGCCGGTGGCGCCGAGTACGCGGAAGCGATCCGGGTCGTGGCGCGCTCGGGGGAGGTCGACGCCCTCGTCGTCATCTACATCCCGCCGATGGCATCGCAGGCCCCGGACGTTGCCCGGCACATCGCGGACGCCGTCGGTTCGCTCGACGGCACGATCCCGGTCATCACAGCGTTCATGAGCGCACGCGGCGTACCGGACGAGCTCCGGGCCGGGTCGGTCGGCATCCCGTCGTTCGCCTTCCCGGAGCAGGCGGCGATCGCGCTCGCGCATACCGCCGTGTACGGGCGATGGAGGAACCGACCCGAGGGAACGGTCGTGGCGTTCGAGGACGTCCGTGCCGACGAGGCGGCGGCCATACTCTCGGCCGGCCTCGGGAGAGGTGGCCCTTGGTTGAACCCGAGGAGGTCGAGCGTCTGCTGAAGTGCTACGGGATCCGGACCCCGGCGGCGGAGCGGGCCGCCTCCCCCGCGGAGGCGGGGGAGGCGGCTCGCCGCCTGGGAGGGCGGGTCGTCCTCAAGGCGATCGGCCCGGTGCACAAGACGGACGTCGGAGGCGTGCGGCTGGACCTGTCCGGCGCCGACGAGGTGACGGCTGAGGCCGCCGCGATGGCGCGACGGTTGGATGAAGCGGGTGAGCGCCTCGAAGGGTTCCTGGTCCAGGAGGAGGTCGAGGGAGGCGTCGAGATGCTCGTCGGCGTTGCGGTCGACCCACGGTTCGGTCCGGTCGTGGCCTGCGGCGCGGGAGGGATCGAGGCGGAGCTGCTGAACGATGTCTCGGTTCGCGTGTCGCCCGTCACGGACCTCGATGCCGCAGAGATGATCCACTCGCTCGCGACGTATCCCCGTCTTGACGGCTACCGCGGCGCTCCGAAGGCGGATGTCCCCGCGCTCGAGGAGCTGGTCCTCCGGGTGAGCGCGATGGCGGAGATGCATCCTGAGATCGTCGAGATGGACTGCAACCCCGTGAAGATCCTCCGACGTGGGAGGGTGATCGTGGATGCTCGTGTCCGGATCGAACCCGTTGGCTCCGGACACGAGCACTGAGATCCTGACCTCCCTTCCTGATGCACACGGTCACCGTTCACCCCCGGGCCGCAGGGAGCCTCCGTACGATCGCGGGGGCGGATGCCGGTGCTCGCTACGAACTGTGTCTCGCCGCCGCTCGTGAAGTCCTCGAGGGCCGGTCTGTCTGGCACATCAACTCGACGTCCGCGGGCGGCGGCGTCGCGGAACTGCTCCGGTCCTGCTTGGGATACCTGGTCGACGATGGGATCGACACGCGCTGGGTCGTGATCGACGGTGACCCCGAGTTCTTCACGATCACGAAGCGGATCCATAACCGGCTCCACGGCGTGCTCGGCGACGGTGGTCCGCTCGGCGACGCCGAGCGCCGGCATTACGACGACGTCACCCGTTCCAACGCGATCGACATCCGTCGATCGGTGCGAGCGGGCGACGTCGTCGTGGTCCACGATCCGCAGCCGCTGGGGCTCGTCCCGGTCCTCCGATCGATCGGCGCGACCGTCATCTGGACGTGCCACATCGGAGCGGATACGCCGAGCCCGCTCGTCCGCTCCGCGTGGGACTTCCTGGTGCCCGATGCTCGGGCGGCGCAGGCGGTCACGTTCGCGAGGGCGGCGTACGCGTGGGACGGCCTGGAGGCGGAACGCGTCCACGTGCTCCCCCCCTGCATCGACCACGGGTCCCCGAAGAACGTCGCGATCGATCCGGAGCGAACGTCCGCCATCCTCGGAGCGGCCGGACTCAGCTCAGGTCCTGCCGGCGCCGACACGACCTTCGCGCGGAGCGACGGCACGCAGGGGCGTGTCTCCCATCGAGCACAGATGACGGAGGACATGGTGCTGCCGCCCGACGTGCCCGTGGTCGTCCAGGTGTCGCGGTGGGATGCCCTGAAGGACCCCCTCGGCGTGATCCGGGGATTCGTCGACGAACCCA
>VAYF01000052.1 GCA_005883885.1 Actinomycetota bacterium
GCCTCGGCCCTGCTCCGCGACGCCGTCGCGGCCGGGACGGGGGTGTCCGCCCACGCCCTGTTGAACCCGGATCGGGAGGCGGCCGAGGAAGGTTCGCTGATGAAGGCCGTGGCGGGACTTGCCGCGATGGAGGAGGCGCGGGCGGCCCTCGCCGACGATGTCAACCTGAACCCGCGGCTCGTCGTGGAACGCGCGTTCCTGCAGCTCTCGCTCGCGGAAGGCGGGTAGGTCTTTCGCCAGCCCGACCGACTTCCGGCCGTCGACCCACCTGACCTGGGAAGGTACCCTCAACCATCGGGCGGCTGAGGAGGGACGCCAGGGGGATGCGCTTCATCGATCGTTTCACGCTGGATGACGTGAGCGCCAAGGTTTGGTGGCCGTTCGCCATGGTGCTCCTCGTTCTGTTCGTGTTGACCTTCCCCGCGGAGCACCGAGCCGTTGCCGCACGGCACCGCGAGACAGCGGCCGTCGATGCGGACCTCAGCCAACGGGTGATCGAGCCGAACGTTGCGTCGGCGCTCGCATCGTCATCGATCACGGGATCGCAGAGCGCTGTCCTTGCTGAGGAGGTGCGCGACGAGATCCTCGTGAACGACACCCGGATCCGAGCGGTCCGGATCTGGTCGCCGGGCGGACCGACGTGGGTGGTCACGCACCGGACACCGACGAACGAGCCAGGGCCCGCGACCTTCTACTCGTACACGGCGATCGGCGGCCAGTCGCTCGTGGCGCAGTTCGAGTACCGAGATGGAACGCTGACGTCTGACGTTCGCGCCGCATGGCTCGGCTACCAGATCGCGATCGGGCTCGGGCTGCTGTTGGCTCTCACCCTTTCGTTGCTGTCGATGCGCGAGCCGGCGACGAAGATCGGGACCGGGGTGCCCTTCTTCGCCGGGTCGGTGCCGGAAGACCTCGCGTTGATCGAGTTCGACCGCGCGGTCGCGATCGAACAAGCGGGCGATCGGATCAAGGAGCGGCTCGCCTCTCTCCAGCACAAGCTGGAGGTGAGCGAGACCGGGCGACTTCGTGCAGAGGGTCGGCTGCAACAAGCCCTGGCGGCGCTCGCGCAGCCGGGACGTCGGAGTGTGATGCCGGTGCCCGAGCCAACGCCGGTGTCCCGTGAGGTCGTGGAGGTTCCCGAGTTCGACGAGATCGTGGCACAGCCGGAGGCCGAAGCGGTCGCCGTCGCGCAGGCCGAACCGGCCCGTGCGGCACGCGGCCGTTCGTTGGTCGTCCCGAAGAAGAAGGAGAGAGCCCCGAGGCGGACGTCGAAGCCGAAGCCTGTTGCGGTTCCGGCTCCGAAGCCGCCCGCACCGGAGCCCGTCGTCGAAACGCCCCAGCCCGAGCCGGCACCGATCGTTCCACCGCCGGAACCCGCCCCCCCGCCGGAGCCGATCACCACGCCCGAGCGCGAGCCCGTACCCGTCGCGAAGGCCGAACCGACCGATGCCGGCGGGCAGGCCGAGGTCGTGATGGTCCCGGAGCTGCAGCCCGCGCGGGCGTCGGCCGGCCCGGAATCGGCCTCGGACCTGCTCGACAGGCTGGTGGAACCCATCGCCGACCACGGTCCCAGCGATGCGGCCGACGATCTTCGCGCGAAGCTCGCGCGAACCGCCGCGATCAAGAAGCCGGGCTCGAAAGAGCGCCGCGAGGCGGACGAGCAGCACCGATCCTGAGTCCTTCCGCGTGGAGGCCCGCCCGCGGAGTGGTGCTGGCACCACTGTCAGCCGCCAGGTCCTCTGCGACGCTTGACGTGGAGGTCCAGATGTCGGTTCTGGAGACTCGGATGTCGGTTCGCGTGTTGATCGTCGATGATCAGGAGCCGTTCCGCCTCGCGGCGCGCATGGTCGTCGACGTCACGGATGGCTTCGAGGTCGTCGGCGAGGCCGAGACCGGGGAGGACGGCGTCTCGATGGCGGCCGACCTGGCACCCGACCTCGTGTTGATGGACGTGAACCTTCCCGGGATCGACGGGCTCGAGGCGACCCGTCAGATCCTCGGGGCCGATGGTCCGCCGGTCGTGTTGTTGCTCTCGACGTACGAAGAAGAGGAGTACGCGCCGCGCGCCGCGGAATGCGGCGCGGCCTCGTACATCCCCAAGGCGGTCTTCGGCCCAGACCGCCTGGAGGCGGCCTGGGCCGATGCCTCCGGGTCCTGATCGGCCGAGCTCTTACGCGACCGGCACACGTCCGCCGACGGTCGAGCCTTCCCCGGGAACGCTCCGGATCATGAGCGAGCCACCGATCGCATCGAGCCGGTCGGCCATCCCCTGGATGCCGGTCCCGCCACGTGCTCGATCCACCTCGAACCCCGCTCCGTCGTCGTCCACCTCGAACGTGAGGTGACCGTCGGCGTGCGTCAGCGAGATGGTCGCGCGCGTGGCCCCCGCGTACTTCGCGACGTTGTTCAACGCCTCGAGCACGCAGAAGTAGACGGCCGATTCGATCTCCTGGGGGTACCGACCGACGCCGCCGGCCTCGACCGTGGTGGGGACGGCCGCTTTCCGCGACTGTGCCTCGAGCGCCGCGCCGAGGCCCTTGTCCGCGAGGAGTGGCGGGTAGATGCCGCGCGCGAGGTCGCGAAGATCCTCGAGGGCAGCGTTCGCTTGGGAGCCGAGACTCGCCGCGACCCCGCGGTCCCGCTCTGGGTCCTTGCCCGCGGTCTGCTCGAGCAGCCGCAGTTGGACCGCGAGCGCGACCAGCTGCTGCTGCGCGCCGTCGTGCAGGTTCCGCTCGATCTTGCGTCGTTCGTTGTCTTGTGCGGCGACGAGGCGCTGTCGGGACGCCCGAAGGTCTTCGATCAGCGCAACGTTGCGGAGCACCGGGCCGGCCTGCGTGGCGAGATCGTGGACGAGCTTCTCGCGCGCGGGATCGATCGGGTCGTTCGCAGGCATCGTCACCGCGAGCGCCCCCAGCTCCTCGCCTTGATGCGTGACCGTGACCTCGAAGTCGGAGCCATCCGCGGTATCGCCGAACGAAGCCGCCACTCGACGTTCCCCGTGAACCGAAAGCAGCACCCGCGCGGATGCCGCTCCGGCGCCTCGCGCGAGGACCTGAGCCATACGCGGGAGCACGTCGTCGGTCGCGTAGGTGCTCCCGACGCGATCGGAGAACTCCGTGAGCACCTCGTAGGGCGTTGCTCGCGTGTGATAGACGATGCGGTCGGCGAGTCGCCGCGCGAGTCGCCGCAGGGGACCGAACAGCGTGCCGATGGCGACGCCGACGACGAAGATGTTGCGCTCCGTCGCGGTCAACCCCGTCCCGACGACCAGCACCGACAACAGAAGGACGATCCCGAGTGAGACGACCGTCAGCCCTCCGGCGACGAGCGCGAAGACCAACGCCTTCTTGATCACGACGTCGAGGTCCCAGAGGTGATAGCGGTAGATCGCGACGAGATAGGCGCCGGGGATCCCGATCACGACCAGAGCGGCCAGCAGACCGAACAGCAGGTCGAACACATCGACACGACCGATCTGTGGGTTCTGGTGATGGAAGGCTTGTTCGGCGATCAGCCCGCTCCCGAAGATGACGACGAAGAGCACCAGCGCCAGCGTCGTGACGAAGACGAGCCACCGGAGCTGTTGACGCTCGTCCCCCGTCGCCCGCTTGAATCGACCTCGGACGCCGAAGATCGTCGCGATCGTCAGGATCAGCGCGACCATGCCACCGATGCCGGTGATCGCAGGGGCGATCCCCGATAGGGCCGACCCTCCCAGTGGGTTCATGTACAGGACGCCGAAGTCCACGAAGTTGTTGAGCGGCCCCGGTGTCACCACGTACGCGGCCAACGCGATGCTCACCGCGACGAGGTACGCCCGTACGGCCCATCGCCACTCCGGCGATGGCGGTCGGCCGTCGGGGAACAGCAGCCACAGCAGGGGCAAGAGGACCATGGGATAGACCGCGTATTCACCCGCGATGGCCCACACCGACGCGAGCGGGATGGCCGTATCCGCCCTCAACGCGGCGAACACCATGATCTGGCTGAGCCCTTCCAGGACGATCAGGAAGCCCAGCGCGAGGAACACCCACCCAGCCAGGTTGCGAGGTTGCCGGGACACGATCACGCTCCCCGTTCCCATCCACAGCAGGCTGACCACCAAGACGGCGCCCGCACCCGGAGAGTTGGCCGTCGTGGTCACCCGTTCGCCGTGGGCGACGCGGTCCTGCTCGTGAACCATCACTTCTGGCGCGTCGGCGAGGGCGGGGTCGGTCGGCGCCCCGGGATCGCGTCGCAGGGCATCCGCAGCGGCGAGCACCCGCGGCTCGAGGGCCTGCGGGATCACGACGATCTCATGGGGATCGGCTCGCGAGAACGTCGTTCGGCTCACGAAGACCGCGACCGCGATCATCACGAGCCCCAGTCCGATCAGGGTTCGAGAGATCAGGGTCGCCGCGCGCGGGGTCATCCCGTGCCTCCGACCGGGACGCGGCCGGATACCGTCGAGCCCGTCCCGGGGTGGCTCTCGACCAGGAGCTCGCCGCCGATCGCATCGAGTCGGTCGGCCATGCCCTGCAGCCCGGTCCCGTAGCTCGCCGCGTCGGCATCGAAGCCTCGGCCGTCGTCGTCCACCGCGAATTCGACGTGTCCATCCCGCTGCCACAGCCGCACGATCGCGCGGCTCGCCTCCGCGTACTTCGCGACGTTGTTGAGCGCCTCGAGCGTGCAGAAGTAGATCGTCGACTCGACGTCCTGGGGGTACCGCCCGACGCCGCCGGCTTCGATCGTCGTCGGCACGGCCGCCTTCCGCGCTTGGCTCTCGAGCGCCGCGGCGAGCCCCTTGTCCGCCAGCAGGGGCGGGTAGATCCCGCGCGCGAGGCTGCGGAGGTCCTCGAGGGCGGCGCTCGCCTGGGAGCCGAGCCTCGCGAGCAGTTCCCGCTCCTTCTCTGCGTCCTTCCCCACGAGCTGCTCCGCGAGCTTGAGCTGCACCGAGAGCGCCACGAGCTGTTGCTGCGCGCCGTCGTGCAGGTCGCGCTCGATCTTGCGTCGTTCGTCGTCCTGCGCGGCCACGAGACGCTGTCGCGACGCGCGGAGCTCCTCGA
>VAYF01000040.1 GCA_005883885.1 Actinomycetota bacterium
CAGAACGGCAACCTGGTGACGTGCTTCGGGAACGCCGACAAGTACGACATCATCGGGTTCATCGATTTCACGTTGCAGGGCGTCTTCGATCAGGCGACCGGACCCAACGGCTGGGGCGGGACCGCCCAGCAGACCTGTGCCTTCACGGCGAAGAAGGTGCCGAACACCGGTCCGAACAACGTCGTGTCCCTCCTCGGGCAGAGCCCGGTCGGCCAGTGTCCGCAGACGGATCCGACCCTCCCCATCCCTCCGGGAGGCGGGCTCATCAATCTGACCGTGAACGGGCAACCGCCCGGCGCGTCCTACACGTACGACGCGGT
The DNA here is from genome assembly GCA_005883885.1 of Actinomycetota bacterium. Classification (GTDB taxonomy): domain Bacteria; phylum Actinomycetota; class UBA4738; order UBA4738; family HRBIN12; genus AC-51. The sequence continues at coordinate 321 of VAYF01000040.1, forward strand.
GAACAAGGCCATCACGTGGAACGGGGCGGATCAGGCGAACCTCAACATCAGCTTCGACTGGTTCGTGAACGGCAAGTGCGGCCAGCCTCCCACCAACTCGAGCGCGGTCTGCATCCAGGTCACCACCGTCGCCGTCCACGTCGGCGGGTCGAACCCATGCCCGCTGTGCTCTCCGTTCAGCAACATCCGAGCCGTCAAGCTCTGCGATCCAGCCGTGACGGGCTCATGTAACGGCGTCAACGTGCCGACACCATGACTCAGGGATGAAAGCGCACCTCGAGGGCTCGATCCCTCGAGGTGCAAGGGAAAGGGGTAACGGGGATGAGATCACGAGGTCTGGTGGTTGCGATCGCTGTCGTGCTCGCGGTCTTGGCGGCCGTGGGTGTGATCGTCTACACGAATAGCGTCAAGAACGGCACGGGTGCCGACACGACCGCGGTCATCGTGTCCAACCAGGACATCGCGGCCAACACGCCGCTCAACCCGTTGATCGACGCGGGCGACTTCGGAAGGTCACGTCGGGTTGGGGATCCAGGTCGACGGACCCCAGTCGGTGAACGGCTACATCCAGAACAACGACCAGGTCGTGATCTACGCCACGTTCCCCAAGGCGACGATCGTGACGAAGCAGGGCCTCAAGCAGTTGCTCACGCCGGCCCAGCTCGCGAGACTCTTCACCGCCCTTCAGGCGGGGAGCACCGCCACGGCCGCCAATTCGCCCGTCATCTCCATGCCGTTCGACTTCACGTTCCCGCTGGTGCAATCCGTGCGGGTGCTTGCGATCAACAATCCGCCGGTCGATACCAGCACCGGGAAGCCGGGCAACGGCGGTTCGACGCTGGTGCTCGACATGCTCCCGACCGACGCCCAGGCGCTCGTGCTGGCCAACACCGACGCGGTGCAGCTCTGGCTCGGGTTGCTTCCGCCGAACAAGGACAACACACCGTCAGCGGGCTACAAGTCGCCGGCGAGCTTCGGGGTTCCCTTCGCCAAGGTCACGGGGGTGGGCACCCCTTGACGGACGCGAGCGTCGTCGCCGTCGGGACGCCGCAATCGTTCCGCCAACAGCTGGCTCGATCGCTCGAGCTCGAGGCCGAGGAGGTGGGCTGGGTCCAGTCCGCCACCGCGGCCGAGGAGCTCCTGATCGGCCCCTACCACACGGTGGATGTGCTCGTGTTGTCCCCCGAGGTCAAGGAAGCCGACGCGCTCGGCTTGGCGGAGTTCGTCGGGCGCACGTCACCGGGAACGGCGATCGTGCTGGTCCGCGATCACACCTGGAACGGGCTGCTGCCCGCGGCGATGCGGGCCGGGATCCGCGACGTCGTGGACATGACCCAGGGGACCGACGAGCTGCGTGAGGCGGTGGAGCGGGCGATCGCGTGGGCCGCGAACCTCCGGTCCGCCAACGCCGGCGGCGGCAAGGCCGAGGGCGTTCGAACGCAGCGCGGGCACATCATCTCGATCTTCTCGTCCAAGTCGGACGGGAGCCCACGGCGAGCGTGACGGACCTGATGGAGCTCGGTGAGGGCGCGGATCGCGCCCGCGTCCGCGAGGTGGGGGTCGAGGTCGCACCGCACACGTGGGCCTTCGGCGCGCCGCCGGACCCGGCGGCGGAGGCGCCGGCGGGCGAGGCGATCGGGAAGTTCCTCCGCACGATCCGCAACGAGTTCGGGTTCGTGATCGTGGACGCATCGGTCGACTACTCCGACTCGGCGCTGGTGTGCTTCGACCTGTCGGACATGATCTGCCTCGTGACGAGCCTGGACGTCGTCGGTGTGAAGCACCTGTCGAAGGCGCTGGACACGCTGCTCACGATCGGGCTCCCGCGGGAGCGGTTCCGCGTGGTGTTGAACCGGGCGGACTCGAAGGTCGGCCTGGACGCCTCCGACGTGGAGCGCGTCATGAAGATCCGCGTCGACGCCATGATCCCGTCGAGCCGGCTGGTCCCGACGTCCCTCAACAAGGGCCGTCCGGTCGTGCTCGAGGAGCCGGGCTCCGAGGTCGCGCAAGCGATCAGCAGCTTGGCGACCCGGTTCGCCGGCAGCGCGGGCCAGGTGGGCGAGCTCGGTGGGACCGAGGTCGTCGACGATAGGAAACAGCAGAAGAAGAAGGGCTTGTTCGCCCGCTCCGGGAAGAGCTAAGGATCGAAGGAGGCATCCCCCCATGTCGCTTGCAGATCGCCTCGCGAAGGCACAACAGCGAGACCGGATCTCGGAGGTTCGGGCGCGGGTCCAGGAGCGTCTGGTCGAATCGCTGGGTCCGCGTCTGTACGACGCAACGCTATCGGACACCGAGCTCGAGGGTCTGGTCCACCAACGGCTCCGCGAGCTCTTGGATGACGAGGAGGGTCCGCTCTCCGCGCAAGAGAAGCTGCTCATCGTCCGACAGATCGGTGACAGCGTCCTGGGCCTCGGCCCGCTGGAGCCGTTCGTCCGTGACCCGGAGGTCACGGAGATCATGGTCAACAACTGGGACACGATCTACGTGGAGCGCGCGGGGAAGCTCTATTGGACGGGCACGAAGTTCCACGACGAGCAGCAGCTCCGGCGGACGATCGACAAGATCGTCGGGAAGGTCGGGCGACGGGTCGACGAGGCGTCGCCGTACGTCGACGCTCGTCTGCCCGACGGCTCCCGTGTGAACGCCGTGATCCCGCCGCTCTCGATCGACGGACCGGCACTCACGATCCGGAAGTTCGCCGCCGATCCGTACCAGGCGGACGACCTGATCGAGTTCGGAACCATGACCTCGCCCGTTGCGCAGTTCCTCGAGGCATGCGTCCGCGGCCGGATCAACGTCCTGGTCGCCGGAGGAACCGGCGCCGGGAAGACCACGACGCTCAACGTGATCTCGTCGTTCATCCCGGATGATGAGCGGATCCTCACGATCGAGGACGCCGCGGAGCTCAAGCTGCAGCAGCCCCACGTGATCCGACTCGAGTCGCGCCCGCCGAACATCGAGGGGAAGGGGCAGATCACGATCCGTGACCTGGTTCGCAACTCCCTGCGGATGCGCCCCGACCGCATCGTGGTCGGGGAGGTCCGTGGCGCCGAGGCCCTCGACATGCTCCAGGCGATGAACACCGGTCACGACGGGTCGGTCAGCACGATCCACTGCAACAGCCCGCGCGACGCGCTCAGCCGTCTGGAGACCATCACGATGATGGCCGGGATGGAGCTCTCCAACCGGGCGATCCGCGAGCAGATCGCCTCGGCGATCCAGCTGATCGTCTACCAGCAGCGTCTGAAGGACGGCACCCGGCGCTTCACCCACGTGACCGAGGTCGCCGGGATGGAGGGAGAGGTCATCACCCTGCAGGACATCTTCCTGTTCGACTTCTCCGCCGGGATCGACGAGGAGGGTCGGTTCCGGGGACGTCTGAAGTCCACGGGTCTGCGACCCAAGTTCCTGGACAAGCTGGCCGAGCGCGGCGTGTACGTGGAGCCCGAGCTCTTCGCACTGGAGTCGAGGGAGGTCTGATGGTTCTGGCCGATACCTTCTGGACGTCCTCCACCGCGCAGATCGTGATCGCGGTGGTGGTCGGTCTGGTCGCGTTCCTCCTGGCGTGGTTCCTGTTGGGGAGCGCGGCGAGGGCGAAGAAGGATCGCGAGGTCGAGGCGCGGATGCGCGCGGTGATCGCCCCCGCACAGCAGCCGATGGCGGCGGGCGGGCCCCAGATCGTTCCGGGGACCGGATGGATCCCCGACAACGTGACCCGGTTCGGGAAACGGTTCGCCGAATCGCGTGGGTTCAGCGAACGGCTCGACGCCGAGCTGGAAGCCGCCGGGGTGTCGCTGCGCTCGGGCGAGTTCGTGGTCGCCTCGGTCGCCGCGGCCCTGCTCTTCGGGGTCCTCGGGGCCGCACTGCTGCGCAACGCGCTCCTCGCGCTGATCGTGGCGGGGGTCGGGGCGGCGTTCCCGACGCTCCTGCTCCGGAGCGCGCTCGGCAAGCGCGCCGAGCACCTGCGCGAACAGCTCCCCGACGTGCTCACCATCATGGCGTCGTCGCTCCGGGCCGGGCACAGCTTCCTGCAATCGCTGGACACGGTCGCGAAGGAGATCGCACAGCCGGCCGCCTCCGAGTTCCAACGGGTGGTTGCCGAGATCCGTCTGGGGCGACCGGCGGAAGACGCGCTCGAGGCGCTCGCCCAACGCGTCGGGAGCCCGGACTTCATGTGGGCGGTGCTCGCGGTCAACATCCAGCGCGAGGTGGGCGGCAACCTCGCGGAGATCCTGGACACCGTCGCCGATACGCTCCGGGAGCGCGCGATGCTGCGTCGACAGATCAAGGTCCTCACCGCGGAGGGTCGTCTCTCGGCGTGGGTCCTCGCGCTCTTGCCGGTGGCGATCGGGTTGTACATGGCGGCCGTCAACCCGAGCTACATCGGGTTGCTCGTTACCACCACGGTCGGTCTGGTGATGCTGGGGACCGCGATCGTGCTCATGTTCCTCGGGATCCTCTGGATGAGAAAGATCGTGAACATCGATGTCTGAGGTCTGGCTGTTCCTCGCGATCGGGTCGCTCTTCCTCGCGATCGTGCTGGTCGGGGTCTTCATCGACCAGACGATCGCCGAGCGGCACCGTGCCATCCGGCTGTTGGAGTCGCAGGTCACGGGCGCGGGCGGTCAAGCCGCGCCCAGGGTCGACCTGCGCGAAGAAGAGCTCAAGGAGAACTTCGGGTCACGCGTGTTCGTCCCGATCGTCAACAAGGCGGGGAGGATCGCCCGACGCGTGACGCCGCTGGATTCTCGCGACCGCATCTCGAAGAAGCTACTCGTTGCGGGGAGTCCGGCCGGGTGGGACGCCGAGCGGGTGCTCGCCTTCAAGATCATCGGCGCGATCGCCGGATTCGTCGGCTCGCTGCTGCTGCTGCAGATCGTCTCGCTCTCGTCCTTCCTGCAGATCGTGATCATCGCCTTGCTCACGTTCGTGGGGTTCATCGTTCCGGACTCGATCCTGAACAGCCGTGTCGAGGACCGGAAGAAGGAGATCCTGCGGACCCTCTCCGACACGCTCGACCTGTTGACGATCAGCGTGGAAGCGGGCCTGTCGCTCAACGCGGCCATCGCCCAGGTGGTGCGGAACGTGCCGGGGGTGCTGTCGTCGGAGTTCGCGCGGATGCTCCAGGAGATCCAGCTGGGCGTGCCGCGCTCGGATGCGTTCCGGCACCTGGCCGAGCGGACCGACGTGGACGAGCTCAACGCGTTCGCGCTGGCCATGATCCAGGCGGATATCTTCGGCGTCTCGATCGCGAGCGTCCTGCGGACGCAAGCGGCGCAGCTCCGGATCAAGCGGCGTCAGGCGATCGAGGCCAAGGCCCAGCAGACCCCCGTGAAGATCGTGTTCCCCTTGGTGCTCTGCGTCCTTCCGGCGTTGTTCG
>VAYF01000132.1 GCA_005883885.1 Actinomycetota bacterium
GACCGCGTTCGGGAACGAGGTCGGAGCGCTGCTGCTAGATCCTTCGCTGGCCTCGCGTCTCGGCGCGGCGGCGGAGCGCCGGGTTCGGGAACGCTACCTCGCCCCCGAGTACCTCGGCGCGTACCTCCAGCTGTTCGCGGACCTCGCCTGAGCCCCCCGGTGGCCGGTCAGTCGACCATCAGCCGGCGACGGTCACCGAGATGGTGTGATCGCCGGTCGCGCCGTTCGGCGCCGGGTCGGCCGGGGTCGCGGTCTGCGTCGCGCCGGTGTCGTCGGTGGCCCGCACCGCGAGGGTGTGATCGCCCGGCGTCGCGTCCCATACGAAGACCCATTGCCGCCACGTGTCGATCGTGTCCTGGGCGGCCAGCCGAGTAGGCTGCCATGCGCCGTCGACACTCACCTCCACGCGCGAGATCCCCCGATGCTGCGCCCACGCGACCCCCGCGACCGTGACCGGACCGACGGCCACGGTCGCGGACTGCTTCGGCGTGTCGATCCGCGACTCGGTCTTGATCGGCGCCTGCTGCGCCCAGCCGCGGCGGACCCAGTAGGCGTCGTAGGCGCCGAAGGTCGTGAGTTCGATGTCGACGAGCCACTTCGTCGCCGACACATAGCCGTACAGCCCGGGCACGATCATCCGGACGGGGAATCCGTGTTCGAGCGGCAGGGGTTCGCCGTTCATCGCGACCGCGAGCATCGCGTCGCGACCGTCCATGACGACGGCCGTCGGCGTACCCACGGTGAACCCGTCGACGGATCGGGAGACGATCTGATCAGCCCCGGGGTCCACACCGGCCTCCCGGAGCAGATCGGCGAGCGGCGCGCCGATCCATCGCCCGTTGCCGATGTAGCGGCCGCCGACCGGGTTCGAGACACACGTGAGCGTCACGTCACGCTCCATCAACGGCCGCGACAGCAGGGTCGGGTAGTCGAGCGACAGCTCTTCGCGAACCATCCCATGGACCCGCAGCGTCCATCCCTCGGCGGTGACCGAGGGGACCAGCAGCGCCGTGTCCACCCGGTAGAAGCGGTCGTTCGGCGTGATGAACGGCCCGAGGTCGGGGATATGCAGGTCGGCGCCCGCCGGCGGGAGCGGAGCGACGTCGGCCGGCGCCGGGATCCGGACGGCCGCGCGAGACGCGCTGGCCTCCGCCCGGCGCATCAGGAACCGGCCGGCCAGTCCGGAGACCGCCGCCAGCCCGGCCGCACCGGCGCCGGCGAGGAGGAATCGCCGCCGATCGAACGACGGTGGAAGGCTCGCCCCGGCCTCGCCGGTTCCGGAGACCGGCGTGGGGAGTCCGGCCGCGCGGCGGAGCCGCGAGAACGTCCCGAGCCCCGCAACGGTGGCCACGATCGACGGGACGGCGGCTCCGAGGCCGTTCTCTGGTCGACCGACCGCCGCCGCGGCGCCCAGGGTCCCGAGAGCCACGAGGGCGACGACGCCTGCCCTCGGCCGGTGCAGCGTGATGACACCGATGATGATCGCCAGGATCGCCACCACCAGGCCGATCCCCGCCACGAGCACTGCCTTGTCGTTCGTCCCGAACGTCCGGATCGCGTAGCTCTTCAACCATTCGGGCGAGGCATCGATCGCCGTGCTCCCGATCGCGATCACGGGGCTCGAGGTACCGCCGACGAGGCCAGCCGCCAGGTGCCCGACGGACACGGCGACCCCTGCAGAAAGGAGCCCGATCGCGCCGCCGACGATCGCTGCGGGACCCTCCCGTTCCTGCGGGGGATGTCCTGCCGCCGGGAGCGGCTCCGTCGAGGTGTTGAGTGCCACCGAACCCACCGTACGCGCTCAGGCCCCGAACGTTACGCGGACCGTCCCGGCGAGCTTCCCTATCCTGGGGCAGAACCATGGCCCTACCCGTGACCAGCGAGCAGCCGATCGGCATCCTCGTGATGGCCTACGGGACGGCGGCCGGCGTCGAGGACATCGAGCGGTACTACACCGACATCCGGGGCGGGCGGCCACCGTCGCCGGAGCACCTGGCGGAGCTTCGGTCCCGGTACGCGGCGATCGGCGATCGGTTCCCCCTGCTCGAGATCACGCGGGCGCAGTCCGCGGGCCTCGAGGCCGCGCTCAACCGGGTCGAGGTCGGGAGGTTCCGGTGCTACCTGGGGATGAAGCACTCGCCGCCATGGATCGCCGATAGCGTCGCTCAGATGCGCGCCGACGGGATCGAGCGCGGGGTCGGGATCGTCATGGCCCCGCACTGGTCCGCCATGTCGATCCCCACCTACGAGCAACGCGTCGAGGCCGCGGTCGCCGCCAACGGCGGCCCGGCGTTCTCCTTCGTCCGGAGCTATCACGATCATCCGGCGCTGATCGAGCTGTTGGCCGATCGGGTCCGCGCCGCGCTCGAGGATCTCCCGGCCGACACACGCGAGGGGGCGACGGTCGTCTTCTCGGCGCACAGCCTTCCCGTGCGGACCGAGGAGGACGGCTCTGACCGGTGCCTCCGTTGCCATGACGCGGTGTGCGCTGCCGGGTGCCGCTACGACGCCGGGCTGCACGAGACGGCCGACCTCGTGGCTCGTGTCGCGGCCGTCGATCGCTACACCACCGCGTGGCAGAGCGCGGGACGCACGGCGGACCCGTGGTGGGGCCCGCCGATCGAAGGGCTGATCCGCGACCTCGGTGAAGGCGGCGCCTCGGCCGTCGTCGTCTGCTCGGTCGGGTTCGTCGCGGATCACCTCGAGATCCTCTACGACCTGGATATCGAAGCGCGCCGGCTCGCCGAGGAGCACGGGATGGCGTTCGCGAGGACGGAGATGCCGAACGCCGATCCTGCGTTCACCTCGATGCTCGCGGACGTCGTTCACCGGCACCTGGCCGAGCGAGAAGCAGCGATCCCATGAGCCGCCGCGTGGTCGTCGTGGGCGCCGGTATCACCGGGCTCACCGTCGCCTATCGGATCCTCCGTTCGCCCTACGCCTCAGAGGTGCTCGTGGTCGAGACCGAGCGTGAGCCAGGCGGCGTGATCAGAACGGTTCGGGTGGGCGATCTGGATCTGGAGGCAGGACCGGACGCGCTCTTGGTTCGGAAGCCCTGGGCCCTGGATCTGTGCTACGAGCTTGGGCTCGAGGGCGACCTGATGCCGCAGGGCGCCACCGCGTCACAGCTCCTCACGCCACGCGGCTTGCTGCGGGTTCCGCCCGGTCGCCTCGGGATCCCGGCCTCGGCGACCGGGCTGGCGCGATGGAAGGGCATGCCGGTCACCGCTCGACTGCGCGCGATCGCGGAACCCCTGCTCCCGCGCCGGCACAGCGAACGGGACTCGTCGGTCGGCGCACTCCTCCGGCGGCGGCTCGGGCGCGGCGCGACGGACGCCCTCGTCGCTCCGTTGCTCGCGGGGATCTACGCCGGCGACATCGATCGCCTGAGCGTCGATGCCGCCTTCCCCGAGCTGGCGCATTGGGAGCGGGAGCTGGGCAGCCTTCGCGCGGGTGCCCGCGCGAAGGCGGTACCGGCCCGCCGGGTCCCCGCCGGCCCGGCGACCCCCTTCGCGACGATCCGCGGCGGTCTCCATCGTCTCCCCGCCGCGCTTGCCGAGGCGCTCGGACCCGGCACGCTTCGCTTCGGATCCAGCGTGGTCAAGCTCGGACGGGAGGGACGTGGCCCCTACCGCGTGGCGACCGACGGCGGCGACGACCTCCCGGCCGACGCCGTCGTCCTCGCGACTCCGTCGTCCGTCTCGGCTGATCTCCTGGCCGAGGTCGCACCGAAAGCCGCCGAGCTGATCCGCGAGATCTCGGCCGCCTCGACCGCGATCGCGCTGTTCGTGTATCCGAAGGGGACGAACCGTCGGCTCCCCGAGGCCGCGGGGTTCGTGACGCGGCGTGGGGCGCTGCCGATCACCGCGGCAACCGCGGTCTCGAAGAAGTGGCCACGACAGGCGTTCGGTTCCCGGGCGGTGATCCGGGCGTTCGTCGGGGGAGCGGGTCTCGAGCACGAGCTGGATCGTCCCGACGACGACATCCTCTCGTCCGCGCGGGAGGCGCTCGCGGGTGTCTACAGGCTGACGGTCGAACCGGAGCACGCGGCGCTCGTTCGCTGGCCGGGTTCGATGCCGCAGTACGCGGTGGGTCACCTCGACCTCCTGGGTGCGATCGACGCAGCGCTGCCCCCGGGCCTTTACCTGGCCGGCGGCGCCTACCGGGGGGTCGGTATCCCCGATCGCGTTCGCGACGCGGGATCGATCGCCGATCGCGTGGTCCGGCAG
>VAYF01000133.1 GCA_005883885.1 Actinomycetota bacterium
CGGGGGCCCCTCGTAGAAGATCCACCGGGGTGCGCCCTCTCGTGCGGCGAGCGAACGATGGAAGACGTCCGCATCCTTCCAGAAGGCGAGGATGCGTTCCTCGAGGCGGGGGAAGCTGACCTTCGGATCCACGGGCTCGAACGGCATGTCGATCGCTCCTCCGTACACGCGAAACGCCTCGTCCTCGGTGCGAGGACGAGGCGCGTGCCCCGCGGTACCACCTCGCGTTGCCGGGCCCTTACGAGCTCCGGCCGCTCTCAGGCCGCGATCACAGCCTCCCGCGATCACGGGCGGTCCCGCCTGCGTCTACTGCGGTCGCGGTCCCTCCGCGCCCGGTTCGGGCAGGGGCTCGGGGAGGATGTTCACCGGGGGCGCGGCACCGGCTCCCACCGTCCCGGCTCGCTCCGACCGCACCGACCCGGCTACTCGTTCCCGTCGTTGCCGGTATCAGCGATGCTACACGCCGCGCGCCCTCGCGAAGCACCGCGGCGTCCCCGAACGAGCGTTCGGATCGAGGGCCCGAGCGAGGTCCCGAACCGAGGTGATCCGCGCCGCAGGATCCGTGGCCTGACCTGCGGGAACACAGCGGATATGCACTCTTCTGCTACCCTTCGCCGCCATGGCGAACGGCAAGCTCACCGCGAGCGAGATCGCCGATCTGAGGGGTCGCCTGCTCAACGAGCGGGCGGAGCTGGATGAACAGCTGACCACGATCGAAGACACCTCGTTCGCGACGACGCAGTCCGACCTCTCCGGGGACGTGGGCCTCGACGATGAGTCCGCGGACGCCGGGACGGCAACGTTCGAACGCGAGAAGGACCTTTCGATCGAGCAGAACGTGCGTGACCTCTTGCAGAAGATCGACCGAGCCCTCTCAAGGATCGACGCCGGCACGTACGGGACCTGCGAGCGCTGTGGGAAGCCGATCGAGAAGGCAAGGGTGAAGGCCCTTCCCTACGTCAGCCTCTGCCTCAAGGACGCCCAGGCACAAGCACACAGGTAGACCGGTGGACGCCCCGGCCCGCCGCGCGGCAACCCTCTTGTTCGCGACGGCCACCGCGGTCTTCGCGCTCGACCGACTGACCAAGGTGTGGGCCGCGCACGCACTCGTCGACCGGCCGATCGACCTGATCCCAGGGGCGCTCACGCTGCGGTACACGACGAACTCCGGGGGTGCCTTCAGCCTCGGCCAGCGGACGCCGTGGTTGTTCGCCGGGGCGACCCTGATCGTGTCCGGGTTGATCGTCCTCACGGCGTTCCGATCGAGGAACGCCGTGTCCGCCGTCGGGCTCGGCCTCGTGCTGGGCGGCGCGCTCGGCAACCTGGCCGATCGCGCCCTCCGCGGTCCCGCACTCTCCGGGCACGTCGTCGACTTCATCGATCTCCACTGGTGGCCGGTCTTCAACCTCGCCGACAGCGCGATCGTGATCGGGGCGGTGGTCCTCGCGTGGACATCCTTCCGGGACGAGCGCGCGGGCCGGGCTGTCGGGGGAGCGCCCGACGATGCCGCGTAAGGGGTTCGTCGCGGTCGCGGGGCGGCTCGACGCCGTGGTCGCGGCGACGACCGGTTCCAGCCGAGCCGACGCCCAGCGCGCGATCGCCGAGGGCAACGTGTCGGTGGACGGTCGGCCGAGGCCGAAGTCGTTCCGCTTGGAAGGTGGCGAGCAGGTCGTCGTCGACCTCGCCGAGGCGGTCGCGCTCGTCGCCGAACGGCCTCCGGTCCCCGTCGTGTTCGAGGACGCCTTTCTGCTCGTCGTCTCGAAGCCCGGCGGGCTCGTGACCCATCCCACGGCCCGCCGACGAAGCGGCACGCTCGTCAACCGGCTCCTGGGCATGGCGGTCCCGCTCGCTCCCGCTGGAGGCGAGCTGCGGCCCGGGATCGTTCATCGACTGGACGCCGGAACGAGCGGCCTGCTGATCGTGGCCAAGACCGACGAGACCTACGCTGCGCTCCGCGAGGGGTTCCGGCATCACGCGATCGCCCGGCACTATCTCGCGCTGGTCCGCGGACAGGTACCGCACGACCGATTCGGTGTGGAGGCTCCGCTCGGCCGCCGGGCGGCGAAGATCGTGGTCGACCGGGTCGACGGACGTCCTGCAACGACGTCGTTCGAGGTGCGCGAACGGATGCCGCGCACGACGTTGGTGGAGGCGGCGCCGGAGACCGGCCGGACGCACCAGATCCGGGTGCACCTGAGCGCGATCGGACACCCGATCCTGGGCGACCGCGCCTACGGGGGCGGGGGAGATGAGGCGCTGAGGGTGGGGCTCACCCGGCCCTTCCTGCACGCCTGGCGGCTCCGGTTCCGGCATCCGGTCACCGGCAAAGAGGTCGCGCTCGAGGATCCGCTGCCGGATGACCTCGCCGACGTGCTGATCGTGATCGGGGCGGTGGTCCTCGCGTGGACATCCTTCCGGGACGAGCGCGCGGGCCGGGCTGTCGGGGGAGCGCCCGACGATGCCGCGTAAGGGGTTCGTCGCGGTCGCGGGGCGGCTCGACGCCGTGGTCGCGGCGACGACCGGTTCCAGCCGAGCCGACGCCCAGCGCGCGATCGCCGAGGGCAACGTGTCGGTGGACGGTCGGCCGAGGCCGAAGTCGTTCCGCTTGGAAGGTGGCGAGCAGGTCGTCGTCGACCTCGCCGAGGCGGTCGCGCTCGTCGCCGAACGGCCTCCGGTCCCCGTCGTGTTCGAGGACGCCTTTCTGCTCGTCGTCTCGAAGCCCGGCGGGCTCGTGACCCATCCCACGGCCCGCCGACGAAGCGGCACGCTCGTCAACCGGCTCCTGGGCATGGCGGTCCCGCTCGCTCCCGCCGGAGGCGAGCTGCGGCCCGGGATCGTTCATCGACTGGACGCCGGAACGAGCGGCCTGCTGATCGTGGCCAAGACCGACGAGACCTACGCTGCGCTCCGCGAGGGGTTCCGGCATCACGCGATCGCCCGGCACTATCTCGCGCTGGTCCGCGGACAGGTACCGCACGACCGATTCGGTGTGGAGGCTCCGCTCGGCCGCCGGGCGGCGAAGATCGTGGTCGACCGGGTCGACGGACGTCCTGCAACGACGTCGTTCGAGGTGCGCGAACGGATGCCGCGCACGACGTTGGTGGAGGCGGCGCCGGAGACCGGCCGGACGCACCAGATCCGGGTGCACCTGAGCGCGATCGGACACCCGATCCTGGGCGACCGCGCCTACGGGGGCGGGGGAGATGAGGCGCTGAGGGTGGGGCTCACCCGGCCCTTCCTGCACGCCTGGCGGCTCCGGTTCCGGCATCCGGTCACCGGCAAAGAGGTCGCGCTCGAGGATCCGCTGCCGGATGACCTCGCCGACGTGCTCGCGCGGGTCCGTCTCGACCAGCGACCTTGACGCCGGCCCGGGGCGTGCTAGCCTCGGACCCCTGCGAATCACAGCCGTGTAAGTTGTCCACATCGGACCGGGAGCGATGTGGAAAACGCTCCAGGAAAGGCGACCACCAGCGCACATGCCCGGCCCAGGGTTCGTCCATCTGCACACGCACTCGGAATACTCCTTGCTCGACGGGGCTGCGCGTGTCGAGGCGCCCCGCTCCAACCCGAGCGCGCCCACGATCTTCAGCGAGGCCGCTCGCGACGGGATGTCGGCGATCGCGGTCACGGACCACGGGGCCATGTTCGGCGCGCTCCGGTTCTACGAGGCGGCGCGGAAGACGGGAGTGAAACCGATCATAGGGGTCGAGGCGTACGTGGCGCCCGGCTCCCGGTTCGATCGCACGCCTGGGGAGAGCGAGGAGAAGTACTACCACCTCACGCTGCTCGCCGAGAACGAGAAGGGCTACCGCAACCTCCTCCGACTGGTCTCCCTCGCGCACCTCGAAGGCTTCTACCACCGGCCGAGGATGGACAAGCAGTTGCTCGCCGAACACGCCGACGGCCTGATCTGCCTTTCCGGATGTCTCTCGTCGGAGGTCGGTGTGCTGCTCGTGAACGGCCAGCACGATCGCGCCCTCGCGGCCGCCGGCGAGACGCGCGACATCTTCGGCGCCGGCAACTACTTCGTCGAGGTCCAGGACCACGGCCTGGCGGATCAGCGCCGGATCATCGGCGAGCAGATCCGGATCGCGGGAGAGCTCGGCGTGCCGGTCGTTGCGACGAACGACCTGCACTACACCAGGAAGGAGGACGCGAAGCCGCATGACGTTTTGCTGTGCATCCAGCAGCAGAAGCTGCAGTCGGATCCGAAGCGCCTCCGGTTCGACTCCGAGGAGTTCTACCTCAAGACGTCGGAGGAGATGCGCCGCGTCTTCAGCGAGCTGCCCGACGCGTGCGACCAAACGTTGGTGATCGCCGAACGGGTGCAGCTGCTTCCGGAGCTCGAGCGGATCGTGGTCGAGCACCGTACCGAGTACCGGTTGCCACGGTTCGAGACGCCGCATGGCGAGGCGCTCGAGTCGTACCTGCGGGAGCTCGTGGAGCGTGGTGTGGAGCAACGCTACGGGACGCCGCCTCCCGTAGAGGTCCTCGAGCGCATCGACACGGAGCTCGCGGTCATCGCGAAGATGGGCTTCGCCGGCTACTTCCTCATCGTGTGGGACCTGATCCGGTTCGCACGCGAACAGGGGATCCGTGTCGGTCCGGGGCGCGGGTCGGCAGCGGGCTCGGTCGCGTCCTACGCGCTGCGGATCACGGACCTCGACCCGCTTCGGTACGGCCTGTTGTTCGAGCGGTTCCTCAACCCGGACCGGGTCGAGATGCCCGACATCGACATGGACTTCGACGAGCGGCGACGCGATGAGGTCATCCGCTACGCGACGGAAACGTATGGCTCGGACCGGGTCGCGCAGATCGTCACCTTCCAGACGATCAAGGGGAAGCAGGGGATCCGCGACGCGGCCCGCGTGCTCGGGTTCCCTCCCATCGTGGGTGACCGTCTCTGCAAGATGTACCCG
>VAYF01000134.1 GCA_005883885.1 Actinomycetota bacterium
ATCGTGCAGCATCACGAGCGGTTCGACGGCCGCGGCTATCCCGCGCGCCTGGAGGGGGAGCAGATCTCCCTCGGCGCTCGCGTCGTGAGCGTCGCCGATTCATTCGAGGTGATGACGGCGGCGCGGGCGTACAAGCGACCGATGACGCCCTCGGCGGCGCGCCGCGAGCTCGCACGCTGCGCCGGGAGCCAGTTCGATCCTGCGATCGTCCGGCTGTTCCTCAACCTCTCGATCGGCCGGCTCTGGTGGACGGTCGGCCCGGCATCGTGGGTGGCCGTCACGCCGGTGCTGGGATGGTTCCTCCGCTCAGGGGAACAGATCGCGGTCGCGGCGAAGAGCACCGCCCTCGCGGCGGCGCTCGGACTCGGTGGCGCGTTGCAGATCCTCCCGGCTTCCGCGGTGCCCCTCTCCGCAGCGCCGAGCTCGCCGGCGAGCGCCGTCACGTCCGGCCCCCGGGACGCTGCCGGCACATCGTCGGCCGACGTTGACCGCCCCGGCGAGGAACCCG
Organism: Actinomycetota bacterium; assembly: GCA_005883885.1. Lineage (GTDB taxonomy): Bacteria > Actinomycetota > UBA4738 > UBA4738 > HRBIN12 > AC-51. The sequence goes on from VAYF01000134.1 coordinate 509, forward strand.
AAGGGAACCATCCTGGGACCGGATCGAGCGAGAACGGGCCGGCGTCCGACCCGGGGTCGGCTGGCGGCGGATCGACGACCGATCCGTCGGGCGATCCGACGCCGATCCCCACGCCGGAGCCAACGCCCGACCCGGTCGGCGGCGCCGTGGACACCGTGACGAACACCGTCGGTGGTGCAGCGGACACGGTGACGAACACCGTCGGCAACACCGTGGACACGGTCACGGGTGTCGTCGACCAAACGACCGGCGGAGCGACGTCCGGGGCGAGCCAGACCGTCGACGGCACCGTCCAGACGGTCGTCGACACGGCCGGATCCACGACCGACGAGATCGTCAGCAAGCTCGGCCTGTAGTCCTCTCGTCGTGTCGGCCTGCGCCGCTAGACTGACCATTCCTGCTGCGCACGGTCCATCTCAGGGAGGGCGAGCCATGCCACGAGCCATGTGGAAAGGGGCCATCTCGTTCGGCCTCGTCACGATCCCGGTTGCCGTCTACCCGGCGACCGAAGAGAAGACCTTGCGGTTCAACCAGCTCCACGACGAGGACGGTGGCCGCATCCGCTACAAGCGCGTGTGCGAGAAGGACGGTGAAGAGGTCTCCTTCGAGCACATCGTCAAGGGGTTCGAGGTGGAGAAGGACCGCTACGTCGTCCTCACGGACGAAGACGTGAACGCCATCCCGGTCGAGTCCAGCAGGGCCATCGACATCCACCGGTTCGTGGACCTGGACGAGATCGATCCGGTGATGTTCAAGAAGAGCTACTACCTGGTCCCCGAGGAGACCGGTGCCAAGGCGTACGCCTTGCTCCGCGAGGCCATGGCCGATGACGGTCGCGTGGGGATCGCCAAGGTCAGCTTCCGGGACAAGGAACACCTCGCCGCGCTCCGCTTCAAGGATGACGCCTTCGTGCTGGAGACCATGTACTGGCCGGATGAGATCCGCGAAGCCGATTTCGGCGGCATCGACGTCAGCGCCAAGATCCGTGGTCAGGAGCTCGAGATGGCGAAGCAACTGATCGAGTCGCTCTCGGGGGAGTGGGATCCGGAGGAGTACGGCGACGAATACCGCCAGGCCCTGCTCCAGATCGTCGAGGCCAAGCTCAACGGGCAGGAGATCGAGGTCGTCGCCCCCGAGCCGACCGCGAAGGTCGTCGATCTGATGGAGGCGCTCAAGGCGTCGGTCGCGGCCGCCAAGAAGCAGGCGGACGAGCCCGCCCCGGCGCGCAAGCCGACAGCGAAGAAGCCGGCGGCCAAGAAGAAGTCCTCGGCGAAGAAGCCGGCCGCGAAGAAGCCCGCGGCGCGGAAGAAGGCCGTCGGGGAGTAGTGCTCCCGGCGTATCGCGATCGAGCCGCGTCGCCCGCCGACGTGGCCGCGGTCGTCGAGCTGCTCCGTGCCCACGAGCTCGCGGACCACGGTCGCGTCACCGCCGACTGGGACGAGATCGTTCGTTTCGTGTGGCGCGATCCCACCTTCGACATCCAGGAGGACGGGTGGATCGTCGAGCGCGGTGGCGTGCCGGTGGCGTTCGCGGGTGTGTTCCACGAGGACGTCGACACGGGCGAGACGTCCACATCGTGGGTGGCGTCTCCTCCCATGGATCGTGCTGACGGGGTGCTTCCGTTCCTCCTCGATCGGCTCATGGCGCGAGCTCGCGAACATGGAGCTCGTTCGCTGCGTCATCTGGTCTACCGCAACGACGATGCGCACCGGACGGCCGTCCTGGAGCGCGGGTTCCGCCGGGTGCGTTCGGACTGGACGATGCACCGGGAGATCGCTCCGGATGGACCGGATGCGGCAGCACCGGACGGCATCCGGTTCGCGACCCTGGCGGAGCATCCTGATCAGCTCGGTCTCTACCGGGCGGATCAGGAGGCGTTCGCCGAGCACTTCGGGTTCTCGCCGGAGTCCTTCGAGGTGTGGCGACAGCGCCGGTTCGATGCCGACGACGACCGCTCCCGATGGTTGCTCGCGCTCGAAGGTGATCAGATCGTCGCGTTCCTCTGTGAGGTGGTCGGCGGAGAGGTCGCCCAGGTCGCGGCGCTCGGGACACGGCAGCGGTGGCGCGGCCGCGGGATCGGCTCTGCGCTGCTGCGCCGGGCCTTCGCGGAGATGGCGCGTGCCGGGCACCGCGAGGTGACCTTGTGGGTCGACGCCCAGAACGAGACGTGTGCGGTCGGCCTCTACGAGCGGGTGGGGATGCGTCCGGTCGTCGTCGATGACACCTACCAGCTCGAGCTGGCACCGTGAGCGTTCCTGCCGGCTACCGGTCGCGGCCGGCGACGCTCGACGATGTCGATACCGTCGATCGGTTCTTCCGGGAGGTCGACGAGGCGTTGTTCGGGTCGGCGGAGTCCAGTCGCGGATGGGTCGAGGAGTCCTGGCGGAGCGACTGGGTCGACCTGCCGACCATGACCCTGCTGGTCTTCTCGGCCGACGGAGGCGTGGCGGCGACGGCCGACCTCGAAGCGATCGACCCGGCCAAGGAGATCGGCGCGTTCGCGCGCGTGCATCCCGGCCACCGGGGACGCGGCCTGGGAACGGCAGTCCTCGGATGGACGGAGAGCGCGGCAGCGGCCTTGATCGGCCCGGACGCGACGGTGCCGCTCCACCACTCGATCGCGGCGGTGGACGGAGCTGCCCGAGACCTGCTGACCGAACGGGGGTACCACCATGTGCGGACGGCTTGGCACATGCGCATGGATCTCCCCGCCGCATATGTGGCCGGTCCGACGCCGGCCGAGGTGACGATCCGCCCATCGATCGAGGGCGTCGATGACGTCGGGATCTGGGAGACGATGGACAGCGCTTTCCGGACGCACTTCGGTTATCAGCCCGTCGGTCTGGAACGATGGTGGGACAACACCCGACGGGCCGGTCACTACGACCCGTCGCTGATGCTCGTGGCAGAGCACGCGGGTCGGATCGTCGGCGTCTCGTACCAGTACGTCCTCGCCGACGACGGCATCGGGTGGGTCGGCGACCTCGGGGTCCGACCCGAGATGCAGCGACGCGGCATCGGTTCCGCGTTGCTCCGTTCGGCGCTGGCCGATCTCTCGCGTCGCGGCTTGCGGATCGCCGAGCTCAACGTCGATTCCCAGAACGAGTCCGGCGCGGTTGACCTCTATCGCAAGGTCGGCATGACGGTCGTGCGCGAGTGGCTCGACTACGTGCGATCCCTGGCCGGCGCGCCGGCCCTGGGTGAGCCTCCCGCCACGTCGACAGGTGTAAGCTCGGGCGCGTGAAGCTCGTCACCGCCATCGTGAAACCCCACCGGATCGACGACGTCAAGGACGCGCTCCGCGAGATCGGCGTGAGCGGGCTCAGGTGGTCGTCGACGACGGCGACGTCGAGGGCGTCGTCGACGCGATCGTGAAAGCGGCGAGGACGGGGAAGATCGGCGACGGGAAGCTCTGGGTGGGCGAGGTCGACCGCGTGATGCGGATCCGCACCGGCGAGATGGGCCCCGACGCGTTGTCGGGGTGAGTGTGCCCGGCCCCGCCGTCAGCCTCCGTGAAGGGTTGGGTGCGCTCGAACGGGCGTACACCCTCGGTCACCACGGCCCTGCGGTGGCGCGACGGCGCGCGGCGCTCGTGGATGCATGCCTCGTCGAGCTGTTCGATCGCGCAGGCGCCCCCGCCCACGTGGCGCTGGTTGCGACCGGTGGCTACGGACGGATGGTCCAGCTTCCGGCGTCGGACATCGACCTGCTCGTGGTCCACGATGACGCCGCATCCATCGCGGTGATCGTCGACGCGCTCCTGTACCCGTTGTGGGATGCCGGACTCCCGGTGGGGCATGCGGTGCGCACGGCAGCAGAGTGCCTCGCGGCCACCGAACGGCTCGATGCGTGGACCGCGATGCTGGACGGGCGTCTCGTGGCGGGTGACGAGACGCTCGCCGCTCGCGCGCTCGCGCCCGTTCGGGCGCGAGCGCGCGAGGACCCCGCCGGGTTCGCGCGCCGGCTGCGGGACGCGGCCGGCGCGCGCCGGGAGCGCTTCGGCTCCAGCGCGCACCTCCTGGAACCCGATCTGAAGGAGGGGAGCGGCGGGCTCCGCGACGTGGCTTCGCTGGGGTGGCTCGCGGCGGCGCTCGGGACCGACCCGGAGGGCGCCGGCGTCGTCCGCGCGCGCGAGCGCGCGGCGGTCGACGCCGGCGAAGCGTTCTTGGTCCGTGCCCGCAGCGCGATCCAGCTGCTGACCGGGCGCCGCACCGACCGGCTGGTCACGGAGCTCCAGCCGGACGTCGCGCGCGAGATGGGCTTCGTGGACGAACCCAACCTGCTCGCGACCGACGGACTGATGCGTTCGCTCTTCGAACACGCGCGGAACGTCGAGCACGTCTCCGGGCTGGCGGTCGCGCGGGTGATGGCGGGAGCCACGGGCGGGGGGTCCGTCGATATCGGGGACCCGGCGGCGATCCTGGAAGCGCTTGCAGACGCGGCCGATCAGGGCCAGGTCCCGTCGGTGGGATTGTTGGACGCGATCGAGGACGTGGCCGTCCCCGATCCCGTCGCGTGGGACGCGCGCACGCGCGCCGCCTTCCTCCGGTTGCTCCGCACCGGCGAACGTGGCTCGGCGATGTTCGATGTGCTCGATCGGGTGGGTCTGCTCGCCCGGTTCATCCCCGCTTGGGCCGGCGTGCGCTGCCGTCCGCAGCGCGACCCGTACCATCGCTCGACCGTCGATGCGCATCTTCTGGCTGCGGCCGCACGGATGGCCGATCTGCTCGCAGGATCGGGTGACGCCGAGGATCCGCTCGAGGTCGCGACGGTCGCGCACGTCGAGCGCCCTGACGCCTTGCTGCTGGGCGCGCTGCTGCACGATGTCGGGAAGACCGGCAAGGGCGGACACGTCCCGATCGGAACCGCGATCGCTCGCGACACGCTCGACGAGATGGGGGTCGCCGGAGCCGATCACGACCTGGCGGTCTTCATGGTCGAGGAGCACCTGCTCCTTCCCGACACCGCGACCCGTCGCGATCTGTCGGATGAGGACTTGCTCCTGGATGTCGCGGCTCGCATCGGGACGCCCGAGCGACTGGCCGGGCTCTACCTCCTGGCGAAGGCGGACGCGTTGGCGACGGGTCCCGCCGCCTGGACGCCCTGGCGCGAGACGCTCGTCCGTGAGCTGGTCGCCAAGGTCCAGCGCGTGTTCGACCGCGGACAGATGGGTGAGGAGCTCGCCGCGCATCTCGCCGAGCGAACCGAACGCCTGCGAGAGCTCTTGCATGGCGAGCCGGACGACCGGATCGAACGGTTCATCTTGCGGGTGCCGAGGAGCTACCTCCTCGCCGTCGACCCCGGACGTGTCGCCGAGCATTTCCGGATCGTCATGCCGCCGCTGGGCCGGAACGAGGTGCGGACCGCGTCCACGGCAGGATCGCGAGCGGGAACATACGAGGTCGTCGTGGTCGCCTCGGACCGGCCCGGGTTGCTCTCCTGGATCGCCGGCGCGCTCGCCATCGGGGGGATCTCGATCCTCGCCGCGCAGGCGTTCACGACCGAGGACCGGACCGCGATCGACGTGTTCGAGGTGGAGGGCGCCTTCGAGCCCGAGATCACCGAGGCTCGCTGGCGCGCCTTCCGGAGCACGCTACGGCGGACCATCGAGGGGTCGATATCCCTCGAACACCGGGTCCGGGAGAAGGGCCGGCACTATCCGCGGCCACGGGTATCGAGCCCGGTGACCGTCCGCGCCCTCAACGACGTCTCCGAGTTCTCGACCGTGATCGAGGTGGGCGCGCCCGATCGGATCGGCCTCCTGCACGACATCACGAGGACGTTCGCGGACCTCCATCTCGGCGTCCACCTCGCGAAGGTGGCGACCTTCGACGGTCGGGTCGTCGACGCGTTCTACGTGCGCGATGAGCTTGGTCGCAAGGTGACCGAGCCCGGGCTGCTGGCGGGGGTCGAGTCCGCGTTGCGGGAGCGTCTGGAGACGTAGCGAGAACCGAACGCGACGCCCCTCGCGTACAACGGTCCAAGGATGGGGCGGCGAGAGGTGACTGCGGCGGCGACGCTCGCATTGGCGATGGCGGTGGCGTGCAGTGGTGCCGCGACGTCGTCCGAGCGATCAGCCCCGGCAGCGTCCGCGTCGTCGTCCGCATCAGCTCCGCTCCCGACGCTTCCGATCCTACGCCACGTTCGCACCGGCGCCGGCCCCATCGGGATCACGTCGGCGTTCGGCAGCATCTGGGTCGTGAACTCCGAGTTCCGCGTCAACGATCGCGGCTCCGTGACCCGCATCGACCCGGCGAACGGGTCGGTCCTTGCGACGATCCGTGTCGGCGCAGTGCCGCTCGAGGTGGGCGCGGCGGCGGGGTCCGTGTGGGTCTCGAACTCTGAGGACGCATCGGTGTCGAGGATCGATCCTGGAACGAACGTGGTCGTCGCGACGATCGACGTCTGCAACGCCCCGGAGGGCCTCGCCGGCACGCCGGGCTCGGTGTGGGTCGTCTGCGAGGACGACGATACCGTCGGGCTGATCGACCCGGCGACCGATCGGATGATGCAGACCGTCGACGTCGGACTCTCGCCGCGGTTCGCGCTTGCGGCGTTCGGGAGCGTCTGGGTGTCCAACTTCGTCGAAGGCTCCGTGTCGCGCATCGATCCGCTGGCCAGGAAGGTCGTCGCCACGATCGATGTTGAGTCAGGGCCGCAGCTCATGGTCGCGACCTCGGATGGGGTCTGGGTCTCGAACACCGATGCCCCCGCGGTGCAACGGATCGATCAGCGGTCGAACGCGGTCGCCGCGACGCTCGAGGACACGGGAACCACGCCCGACGGGCTCGTCGAGTTCGACGGAGCCGTGTGGGTCGCGTCGGATTCCGGACCCCAGCTCCATCGCATCGATCCGACGAACGCGACGGTCGACCGCCCGTGGCCGATCGCGGACCAGGGGACGATCAGCGCCAACCAGTTGCTCATCGCGGTCGACGGCGCGTTCTGGATCCCCCTGTTCAACCATGGTGAGGTCGTGCAGGTCGAGCCGCCCGTCGTTCGCTAACGGTTCTCGCACGCCCGCGTTTCCCGATTTGCTCGTTGAGCGTCGCGCTCCCTATAGTCGAGGGGATCGCCCCCCCGAACAGGCGATCTCCCGACGCGCACGAGGAGGGATGAACCATGACCAGGTTCCACGCACCTCGGCGCCTCGCGATCTTGGCATCGGTCGCGATGGTCGCCTTGCTCCTGGCGGTACCGGGCGTCCGCGCCACCGGCACCGGCACGGCGCAGACGTACCTGGTGGTCTTCAAGGCGCAGGCGCTTCCCGCGAACGCCGCCGCCTCCATCACGGCAGCCGGCGGAACGGTCGTCCAGAGCTACCCACAGATAGGGGTCGTGATCGCGCGGTCCTCCAGCTCCACGTTCCGGAGCAGCGTGATGAGGAACGGCGCGATCCCCTCTGTCGCCGCTCCAGTGGGACATGGGGCAGATCCACACACCGGAGGCGCACGCGATCACGGGAGGGAGTCCATCCGTGGTGGTCGGTGACATCGATACCGGGCTCGATTACACGCACCCGGACCTCGCCGTGAACGTGGACGCCGCGGACAGCGTGAACTGCGTCTCGGGCGTGCCCGTGCCGGGGAGCGTCGCCGCGATGGACGACAACGGTCACGGGACCCACACGGCCGGGACGATCGCGGCCGCCGCCAACGGTATCGGCATCGTCGGCGTCGCCCCCAATGTGAAGATCGCGGGCATCAAGGCAGGGAACGCCGATGGGTTCTTCTTCCCGGAGGCGGTGGTCTGCGCGTTCATGTGGGCGGGCACGCACCACATCCCGGTGACGAACAACAGCTACTTCGCGGACCCAT
>VAYF01000135.1 GCA_005883885.1 Actinomycetota bacterium
GTCCGAGGGCGACATCGGGTCACGGGAGGGGCGAGATGCGTCGGGCACGGAGCCGCAGAGCGGCCGCCGCGGCGGCCGTGCTCTCCGTCATCGTGGTCGCGATGGCCGCCGCGGCGGCCGCCCCCACAGCCGGCCCCCAACCCGACGGAACCGCCATCACACCCCAGGGCTGGCGCGTGACCCCGGCCGGCACCCAAACGGACCTCGGGCTGTGGCCGATGGACATCGCGATGAGCCCCACGGGGAACCTGCTGCTCGTCGCGAACGCCGGCTACGCGCATCATTCGCTGGCGGCGATCGACCCCGCGACGGGCGGCACCCTCCAGGTGATCTCGGCCGCGGGCGCGAAGTCCCACGGCTGGTGGGATTGGGCGAGCGGGCATCCGACCGGGTACTACGTGGGACTCGCGTTCGCGCCGGACGGGCGCCACGCCTGGGCGTCCGACGGCCCCGGCGGGGCGATCCACGCGTTCCGGATCACCCGCCGGACGCTCACGGAAACGCAGCACATCAAGCTCACCGGCAACCGGGGCAACGAGCACGCATGGCCCGCGGGGATCGCGGTCGGGGACAACGGAAACAGGCTCTACGTCGCGGGGAACCTCGACGACACCCTCCGCGTCGTCGACCCCACCTCGCGCACCGTCCTCGCCACCGTCGGGGTCGGCCACCTGCCGTACGGGGTGGCGCTCAACGCCGCCGGCACCCGCGCCTTCGTGACCAACTGGGGCGCGAGCAGCGTCAGCGTGATCGATACGAACACCGACACGGTCGTGAGGACGGTTGGGGTCGGGATGCACCCCTGCGCGATCGTCGCGAACCCGGTCGGGAACGAGCTCTACGTCGCGAACGGCGACGGCGACAGCGTCACCGTCCTGGACGGCACGACCGCGTCGGTCCGACGAACGATCGACCTGAAGCCGTACCAGGGGGCGCCTGTCGGCGCGCAGCCCGACGGACTCACGGTGAGCCCGGACGGCACGACGCTGTACGTTGCCATGGGCGGCGACGACGACGTCGCGGTCATCGAGCTCGGGAGCGCGACGACGCCGGACCGTGTCGCCGGCCTGATCCCGACGGCCTGGTACCCGAGCGGCGTCGCGGTCGCCCCGTCCGGACGGACGCTGTTCGCGATCAACATGAAGGGGCTGGGCGCCGGCCCGCACCTCGATCCAACGACCTACTGGCCGGCGTTCATGCACGGGACCCTCTCCACGATCCCGGTCCCCGATGCGGCCCAGCTGGCCGCGTACACGGCACAGGTATCGGCGAACGATCGGTTCGGCGCGCCCCCCGGCGTTCCCACCGGCAGCGTGATCCCTTCGGCGCCCGGCGACGCCACGCCGATCACCCATGTGATCTACGTCATGAAGGAGAACAGGACCTACGATCAGATCCTGGGCGACCTGGGGAAGGGGAACGGTGACCCGTCGCTCGCCATCTTCGGGCAGGACGTGACGCCGAACCAGCATGCGCTCGCGCGGCGCTTCGTCACGTTCGACAACTTCTACGCCGACGCGGAGGTCTCCGCCGACGGATGGAGCTGGACGACGGGCGCGTACGCCAACGGATACATCCAGCGGAACTGGCCGGTCGACTACAACGGCTACGGCAGGCCGTACGACTTCGGCGGCTTCGGCGAGGGCACCACCGCGGGCCTCCCCGGCGAGCACCCGGGGCGGGGGTTCCTCTGGGATCAGCTGGCTGCCGCGGGCGTCCCGTACCGGAACTTCGGCTTCTTCGTCGACAACCCCGTCGACCTCCAGCCCTCGATCCCGGGGCTCCTCGGGCACACGGACACGCAGTACCCGGGGTGGGATCTCATGGTGCCCGATCAGGTGCGCATCGACCGCTGGCTCCACGTGTTCCAGGGGTATCAGGCGCGCGGTTCGATGCCGACGATGCAGTTCGTCTATCTCCCGAGTGACCACACCGCGGGCACGACCCCTCGGGCCCGGCGGCCCGATGCGATGGTGGCCGACAACGACCTCGCGCTCGGCAGGCTGGTCGAGGCCGTGTCGCACTCCTCGTTCTGGGGCTCGACCGCGATCTTCGCGGTCGAGGACGACGCGCAGGATGGCCCCGATCACGTCGACGCCCATCGGTCGACCGCGTTCGTGATCAGCCCGTATACCCAGACGGGTACGATCGACTCCACCTTCTACTCGTCGGTCTCGGTGCTGCGGACGATGGAACTGATCCTGGGCGTCGCGCCGATGAGCCAGTTCGACGCGGTCGCCACCCCGATGTCGGCGGCCTTCTCCAGCACCCCGAACCTCCGCCCGTACACGGCCGTCGTCCCCGGCGTGAACCTCTTCGCCAAGAACACCTTCCAGAGCCCCATGGCCACGGCGTCGCTCCGGATCGACTTCTCCGACCCGGACCTGATCCCGATGCGCCTGATGAACCGGATCCTGTGGAAGGCGATGCGCGGGTAGCGGCGACCGCGAACGCACAGTCCTCTCCCAGCGACGCCCCATGGACCTCCAAGTCCGGTGCGGTCCACTGCTCCTTGATCGGACCGTGGGTCCCCGACAGGAGGTTCCCGTGTTCTTCCGTTACCTCTCCAGAGAGCTCCGACGCAGGAGCAAACAGGCCCTGGTCGTGTCGCTCGGCCTCGCCGTCGGCATCGGACTCGTCGTCGCCGTCACCGCGATGGCCACGGGTGTCCAGCAGGCGCAGGGAACGGTCCTGCATTCCCTCTACGGGGTCGGGACCGACATCACGGTCACCCGCGCCGCCACCGGGGGCCCGCCGACGGGCCGGTTCCAGGTCGGCGCGGGGAGCGACCGGCAGCGCATCTCGCGGGACCGTGTCCTGACGAGCCCGGGCCAGGCGTCCTTCGATGCCTCGGAGGCCGACACGATCGCGAAGCTCGACGGGG
>VAYF01000164.1 GCA_005883885.1 Actinomycetota bacterium
CGCCGCGTCGCGGGTCCACACGGACGAAGCGAGCCCGTAGACGACGTCGTTAGCCCACGTCACGGCCTGATCCTCGTCGTTGAACCGCTGCACCGTGACCACCGGGCCGAAAACCTCCTGTTGCACGATCTCCGCCTTCTGGTCCTCCACGGTCACGACGGTCGGCTTGTAGTACGCACCGACGCCGTCGATGGCATCGCCGCCGGTCAGGACCTTCGCCCCGGCCTCCTGTGCGCGATCGACGAAGCCCGCCACGCTGTCGCGTTGCTTGGAGGACACGAGCGGTCCCATCTCGACGGATTCGTCCGTGATGTCGCCGACCACGATCGATTCGACGGCTGGGACGAGCTCCGTGACGAGATCGTCGAAGATCCGCGGGCCAGCGATGACGCGACAGGACGCCGTGCAGTCCTGGCCGGTGTTCGTATACCCGGCGAACTTCAGCGTCTCGACCAGCTTCTCGACGTCGGCATCATCGAACACGACCACCGGCGCTTTCCCGCCAAGCTCGAGATGGACGCGCTTCACGGTTTCGGCGGCTGCCGCCTGGATGAGCTTGCCGGTGGACGTGTCGCCCGTGACCGAGACGAGGCGCACGTCCGGGTTGCGCACCAGCTGGTCGCCGACCTCGGATCCATGGCCGGTCACCACGTTGATCACGCCGGGCGGGAAGATGTCCGCCGCGAGCTCCGCCAGCCGAAGAGCGGTGCGCGGGGTCAGCTCCGCCGGCTTGATGACCGACGTATTCCCCGCCGCGAGCGCCGGGCCGATCTTCCACGCCGCCATCATCAAGGGGTAGTTCCAGGGGCAGATCCCTCCCGTGACGCCAAGCGGCTCCCGGCGGATCATGCTGGTGAAGCCCTTCTCGTATTCACCGGCGGACTTGCCTTCCTGCACGCGGGCCGCCCCGGCGAAGAACCGGATGTTGTCGGTGATGAACGGGATGTCCGCAGCGGAGACCGAGATCGGCTTACCGACGTCTTCCGCCTCGAGCAACGCCAGGTTGTCCGCGTCGGCGTCCAGCGCGTCCGCAAGCTTCAACATCATGGCCGCTCGTTCCTTGGGAGGGGTGTCGAACCACACCTCTTCGTAGGCCTTCTGAGCAGCGGCAACCGCCCGATCGGCGTCTTCGCGCGTGCCGACCTGGATCGTCGCCACGGACTCGCCCGTCGCGGGGTTGATGTCCGGCTCGGTCTCTCCGGTCGACGAGTCTGCCCACGTGCCGCCGATGAACATCTGCCAGGTCTTGGTGTCGGCCATCGCCCCTCCTGTTCGCCTCGGGGCCCGCGTGATCGCAGACCCTTCGCCAGTATCTCGCGTCTCGTCGTTGGCGTACCACCCGGCGGAACCGCCCCGCGGTGCTTCGGGCGTTCACGCCCTGGACAACCGGGGTCGGCTTGACCCTCGGACGCGCCGGACGGACCATGGAGGCCAGTTCGGGAGGTGATCCGATGCACCGGTACCTGGTCGTCGCGAACCGGACGCTGGCGGGCGCCCACCTGCTCGAGCAGCTCAGCGAGCTCACGCAGCACGACCGATGCTCGTTCCACGTGGTCGTCCCGGCCGAGCCCCCGAGGAACCACGCCTGGACCGAGTCCGAGGCGCGGTCGATCGCGGCCGCCCGGCTCGAGCAGGCGCTCGCGCGGTTCGCGGCGCTCGACGCCGACGTGGATGGCGAGGTGGGCGACGCCGACCCCGCTCTCGCCGTCGAGGACGTCCTCCTTCGCGGCGAGACCTTCGATGCGATCGTGCTCTCCACGCTCCCGCCGGGCCCATCACGGTGGCTGCGCCTGGACCTCCCTCACCGGCTCGAGGGCAAGACCGGGCTCCGCGTGATCCACGTGGTCGGTCACCCCGAGCCGGCGGCAGCCGGCTCGGGGTGACTCCGTCGCGCCGGACCGGCACACTATGTCTATGGACATCATGGACATCCCGCAGGAACGCAAGCTCGTCACCGAGGTCCCCGGGCCGAAGAGCCGCGCACTGTTCGAACGTCGCGCGGCGGCGATCCCACCGGGGGTCGCCAACCTCCATCCGATCGTGACCGCGCGCGCGTTCGGCGCGATCGTCGAGGACGTCGACGGGAACCGTCTGATCGATCTCGCCACGGGCATCTCGGTGCTGAACGTCGGGCATACCGCTCCCGAGGTCGTGGCGGCCGCCCAGCGGCAGCTGGAGCTGGACACGCACTCATGCTTCCACGTCACCGCGAACGAGCCCTACATCGAGCTGGCGGAGCGGCTGAACGCCCTCGTTCCGATCGACGGTCCGGTGAAGACGATGTTCGCCAACTCCGGCGCGGAGGCGGTCGAGAACGCGGTCAAGATCGCGCGGAAGGCCACCGGGCGCTCGGCGGTGGTCGCGTTCGATCACGCGTTCCACGGCAGGACGTTGATGGGCATGTCGCTCACCGCGAAGGTCATGCCGTACAAGCAAGGGATGGGGCCGTTCGCGCCCGAGGTGTACCGGCTCCCGTTCGCCTACGCCTACCGGTGGCCGGGCGGCCCGGAGCGGTGCGCCGAGGAAGCGCTCGCCTACGCGGTGGACGAGATGCACAAGCACATCGGCGAGGACAACATCGCCTGCGTCGTGCTCGAGCCCATCCAGGGCGAGGGCGGGTTCATCGTGCCGGCACCGGGCTTCGTCAAGGGCATCGCGGACTTCTGCGCCGAGCACGGGATCGTGTTCGTCGCCGACGAGATCCAAAGCGGGATGGGCCGGGCCGGACGGTGGTTCGCGATCGAGAGTGAGGACGTGCGGCCCGACATCGTCACGAGCGCGAAATCGCTCGGCGGCGGGCTGCCGATCAGCGCGATCAGCGGCCGCGCCGACCTGATGGATGCGGTGCACGTCGGGGGTCTCGGCGGCACGTACGGCGGCAACCCGGTCGCGGCGGCCGCGGCGCTCGCCGTGCTCGACCTGATACAGCGCGACGGGCTCCTGGGCCGGGCGAACGCCGTCGGCGACACGATCATGGCCAGGCTCCGGGCGCTCGAGGAACGACACCCGCAGGTCGGCGAGGTCCGCGGCCGCGGAGCGATGTGCGCGATGGAGCTGGTCGAGGACGCGGACACGAAGGAGCCGCTCGCCGCCGACGCGATGAACCGGATCGCTCGGGAAGCGCTCGAAGGCGGGGTGATCGTGCTGACCGCCGGCACGTACGGCAACGTCGTCCGGTTACTCCCGCCGCTCACGATCGAAGAGCCGCTGTTGGCGGACGGTCTCGACGTGCTCGAGGGAGCGGTCGACTCGGCGTTGCGATAGCCGACGCCCTCGGACGCCCTGTTAGCGTCGCGCCATGTCCGGGCGTCTTCGTCGCATCGCGATCGATGTGACGCCGCTGCGCGTCTCGCACGACTTCCGCCTGCTGTGGACGGGCTCGTTG
>VAYF01000143.1 GCA_005883885.1 Actinomycetota bacterium
CCGCCTTCAGCGTCGCGAGAAGGACGGAGCCCGAGATCCCGGGGATGTTGAGATCGAGGAGGACCAGGTCGGGGCGGACGCTCGCGACCAGGTCCAGGGCTCGCGGCCCGTCGGCAGCTTGATCGACGGTGAAGCCTTCCTCGGCGAGCACCATCCGCATCGCCTCGCGCATCGTGGTGTGATCCTCGACGAGGAGGATCCTTGCCCGCATGGCGCTCAACCCGACGACAGCAGCCGGTCGGCGAACACCCGGGCATCGAATGGCCGGAGATCGTCGGGCCGTTCCCCCACCCCGACGAACCGCACCGGAACCCCGAGCTCTTCGCGCACCGCCAACACGATGCCGCCCTTGGCCGAGCCATCGGTCTTCGTGAGCACCACGCCCGTGATCGCAACGGCGTCGGTGAACGCGCGAGCCTGGGCGATCCCGTTCTGCCCCGTCTGGGCGTCGAGCACCAGGAACGTCTCGTCCACGGCGGCGCCGGCCTTCTCGATCACCCGTTCGATCTTCGACAGCTCATCCATCAGCGGCTGCTTCGTGTGCAGGCGGCCAGCCGTGTCGACGATCAACACGTCGACACCGCGGGCGGCCGAGGCTTTGACGGCATCGAACACGACCGCGCCCGGATCCGCTCCGCGGTCCTGGGCGATCAGCTGCGCGCCGGCCACGCGGGCCCAGATCTCGAGTTGTTCGCCGGCGGCCGCGCGGAACGTGTCGGCCGCGGCGACACTCACGATCCGGCCTTCCGAGACCAGCCGCTTCGCGAGCTTCCCGATGGTGGTCGTCTTCCCCGAGCCGTTGACGCCGACCACGAGGATCACCGAGAGCCGCCCATCGAGCGTGAGGGGCCGGTCGGGTCCCAGGATCGAGAGGATCTCGGCACGGACGGTGTCGATGACATCGCTGCCGCTCGGGTGGTCGGCCCGAACACGCTGCACCATGTCCGACGCCGCCTTGGGACCGACGTCCGCCTTCAACAACAGCTCCTCGAGCTCGAGCCACGTCGTTTCGGTGGCACCGCCGTGGAAGAGGCCCTTCAGGGTCGATCCGAGACCGCTTCCGTGGAAGGCACCCCCCGAGGGGCCGGCTTCCGGCGGTGCTTCGGCGTGTCGCTGCGGCGCAGGGTGCTCCGGGGCGGCCGGGTAGACCCTCTCGTGCCCGAGGCCGGCTCGACGGCGCCGAACGATCCGCATCGTGCCGGCGATCACCAGCAGCACCGCGAGGAGCGCGAACACGAGGACGAACCACATCGCGCGAGAAGGCTAGCGGACGGGTTCTGTCTGCGGCATCCGGACGGCCGAGACCTCCGTCGAGGCTGACTCCATCCGCTGCGCGACGACCTTCGTGGTGCCGTCGGTGTTCAGGGAGATCCCGTACAGCATGCCTGCGATCTCCATCGTGCGTTTCTGGTGCGTGACGATCAGGACCTGTGCGTCCGTCGCGAACCCGCCCACGAGGCGAAGGAACCGGTGGAGGTTGACGTCATCGAGGGCTGGCTCGACCTCATCCATCAGGTAGAAGGGGGAGGGCCGGGCCGTGAAGATCGCGAACAGGAACGCGAGGGCGGTGAGCGAGCGTTCGCCGCCCGACAGCAACGAGATGCGCTTCACCCGCTTGCGGCCGGGCGATGCTTCGATCTCGATCCCCGACTCGAGGGGGCTCGCCGGATCCGTCAGGACGAGGCGTCCCTCGCCTCCCGGGAAGAGCTCCGCCACGAGCCGTTCGAACTGCATCGCGACATCCCGGTACGCCGTGGTGAACGTTTCCGTGATCTCCCGGTCGACCTGGGCGATCAACTCGAGCAGGTCACGTCGAGCCGCCCGAACATCATCGAGCTCGCGCTGCATGAAGTCGTGTCGCTCCTGCATCGCTCCGAGCTCGCCGACGGCCAGGAGGTTGACCCTGCCCAGGAGTCCCAGACGCCGCTGCACCAGCTCCTGTCGCTTCGTGATGCCCTCCACCGTGTCGTCATCGCCGAGCTCGGCCAGCGCCTCGGCCGGTTCCATCCCGAAGCCCTCTCGGAGCATGCGCTCGGCATCCGCGATGCGGCGTTCGATGTCGCCGCGTGAGCGATCGTCCTCCTCGTACTTCTCACGCAGTCGGTCGAGCTCGGTGGAGGCCTCTCGCCACGACCGGTTGACGAGCGCCTCGGCATCCGCGGCCTCGCGTTCCGCGGCCGCTGCGGCATCACGGGTCTCGCCGGCGACCGTGCACGCGGCTTCGGCCGCACGCGCGGCCTCCTCGGCCTCGCTCCGCGAGGCCTCGGCCTCCGCGAGCGCTTGACGGATCGCGTGGGGGTCCTGCGCGGCCACCGCATCCCGCTCCGCCCGCAGCTCCGCGGAGCGATGGTCGTGATGCGCGCGATCGCGCCGCAGCGTCTCCACCGCGACACGGATCTGGATCGGTGACTGCGGCAGGGGTGGGAGCTCGGGCAGGTCCTCAGCCGCCGAGGGGGCGATCGTCGAGAGTCGCACCCGCCACGCCGCTTCGCCGTCCTCGACCGCGGCGATCCGGTGTCGCAGCAGCTCCTCTTCCGTCCGGAGCCCTCCGAGATCGCGCTCGAACGAGGTCAGACGCTCGGCTGCAGAGGTGATGTCGGCGTCCGCGGCGTCGATCTGCTCCCGAAGGAAGGCGACCTCCTCGCCGATCTCACCGAGTCGATCGCGACGGGGACGGAGCTGCTGTTCCGTCGCCGACAGATCGTGCGCGAGCACCTGGAGCTCCGCCCTGATCTCACGGAGCCGGGCATCCGCCTCCAGCGCGGTGTGGATCACCGCGGGGCCGATCAGCATCCCGTCGGGCGTGACGAAGGACGACTGGCCGTGCTCGCGTTGCATCGCGACGGCCTCATCCACGGTGTCGGCCAGATACACGTCGCGAAGGACCGTGCTGACGATGCCACGGGCGGCCGGTTCGGCGTGGACCACGCTGAGGAGTCGTCGTTCGCCCGACCGCCCGAGGGGCACGGGCCCGCCGGCGGCGATCGCGAGGATCGCCCCACCGCCCTCGTGGGCGTCCTCCAGGGCGAGCCCGCCGTCTTCGTAGACGACCGCGTCCGCGAGCGATCCGAGCGCGGCCACGAGCGCCCGCTCGAGCCCCGGTTCGATCCGAACGAGGTCCTTCAGCAGTCCGACGGCGCGACCCTTGTGCTCGCGGAGGAACCGGGAGCCGGGGGTCTCTTCGATGTCCGTGCGGCGGGCGTCAAGGAGGTCCTTGCGCGCCTGCATGCCCCGCCGCGCCTCTTCGAGCTCTTGCACCTTGTCCGCGAGGCCCCGGCGTTCGTCCTCGAGCCGGTCCCGGCGCTCCGCCAGCGGGGAGGACTGGCCGTCCATCTGCTCGATGTCCCGCTCGACGGTCTCGCGCTCGGCTTCGATCGTGGCGATCCGCTCGTTGACCGCCGCGAAGTCCCCCGCGAGTCGCTCGCGCTCGTGCTCGGCGCTCGCGAGCGACCGCTCGAGCGCCTCGCGCTCGGCGCGTCGCCCGGCGGCCTCTTCGCCGATCCGGCGGCGGAGATCCTCGACCTCGCGGCGATGATCCTCCTGCTGCCGGTACGTCGCCTCCGCGGTGGCGAGCGCCGCTTCCTGCGTCTGGAGCTCGGCGACGGTCTCCGCGAGCAGGCCCTCGACCCGAGCGATCTCCTCGGTGACCGTGTCCAACCTGGCCGTGCGGGTCGCCTCGGACGCGAGCTGCGTGCGCGCGGCCGCTTCGCGATCGACGGCCTCCCGGTAGCGCTGCTCGGCCCTGCTCGTCGAGCGCGTCCAGGCGCTGGCGCGCCTGCGACCGCTCGACCAAACCGTGGTCCCAGCCATCGCGGCGGCGCTCCTGCTCGCGGACCAGCGCGCGAAGCCTCGCGGCGGCAAGCGTTCGCGAGAGCCGGTCGGCCTCGGCCGTGAGGGTCTCGTGTCGCTTGGCCATCTCCGCCTGCTGCTGGAGTGGCTTGAGCTGTCGCCGGAGCTCCGCCAGGACGTCCGACAGCCGGAGCAGATCCTGGTCCAGACCGCCGAGCTTCCGCTCCGCCCGCTCCTTGCGACGCCGGTGCTTCGCGATCCCGGCGGCCTCCTCGATGTACTTCCGCCGGTCCTCCGGCCTGGACAGGAGCACCTCTTCGAGCTGCCCTTGCCCGACGACCGTGTGCAGGGCCCGGCCGATCCCGGACTCCGAAAGGAGCTCCTGCACGTCCATCAGCCGAACGACCTGCCCTCCGATCCGGTACTCCGAGTCGCCGCTCCGGAAGATCGTTCGCGCGATCTCGATCTCGCTCATCGGGACCGGGATCTTGCCGGCGGCGTTGTCGATCACGAGCTTGACCTCGGCCATGCCCAGCGCCGGGCGGGACGGGGTCCCCGCGAAGATGACGTCCGCCATCTGGCCGCCGCGGAGCGCCCTGGGTCCCTGCTCGCCGAGCGCCCAGCTGATCGCATCGACGAGGTTCGACTTCCCGGACCCGTTGGGCCCGACGATCACGGAAACGCCGGGGACGAACTCCAGGACGGTCTTGTCCGCGAAGCTCTTGAAACCGCGGATCTGGATCTGCCGCAGGAACATCGCGCGGATGCTAACAGGCGTGTGATTCATGGCGTGGGAGGCGGCGCGTACACCCCGATCACCCCACGATCCGGAACCCGCGCTCGCCGACCGGCGACTCCTCGAACGATTCCAACCCGGTGACAGAGGCGCCGCTGGGTCCGGAGCGACACCACGCAACCAGGTCGTCGACCGCTGCCGGGGAGCCCTCGAAGACGGCCTCGACGAACCCGTCGTCGCGGTTGCGGATCCAGCCCGCAACGCCCCGCTGCTGGGCCGCCCGGGCACAAGCGGTGCGGAAGAACACGCCCTGGACACGACCCGAAACGATCACGCGCACACGTCGCACCCGACGATGCTCCCACGCGGAAGTAGCATCGCTCCACCGGAGGATCCGTGCCGATCTACGACGAACGAACAGCGCTCCTGATCGTCGATGTCCAGAACGACTTCGCCGACCCTCACGGAAGCCTGTACGTCGCGGGCGGGCACGAGGTGCCCGCCGTCGCGAACGCGGAGCTCCGGCAGGCCCTCGAAGGACGGGCCTTCGTCGCCTACACGCAGGATTGGCATCCGGAGCACACCCCGCACTTCGCGATCGATGGTGGGATCTGGCCCGTCCATTGCGTGCACGACACCTGGGGGGCCGCCTTCCACCCGGATCTTCGAGTGGAGGGCGAGGTCGTGCGCAAGGGGTCCGATGGACGAGACGGGTACTCGGGCTTCAGCGTGCGCGACCCCGAGAGCGGGGAGACGTACCCGACGCTCCTCGAACATCTCCTTCGTGACGCTCGGATGCTCGGATTCGCCGTGGAGGTGCTGGCCGACGGGATCCGCGCGGTGGATCTGCACGAAGGCGACGGCGAGCGGGCCCTTCGGCGGATGCGCGACGCCGGCGCCGAGATCGTCTGAACTACGCGGAGCCACCCGGGGCCGGCATCAGCCCGAGCTGCATCATGACACCCGCGACGTCGGCGATCCCGTAGTGCTCGGTATTCATGCCGTCTTGGTCGAACGTCACGACGTCGATCGTCTCCATCGCGTAGGCCTTGCCCGTCGGCGTCATCCCGGGCATGAACCCTTTCGTGTCGGTCCCGGTGACGCGGGTACGGATCGAAACCTTGTCGCCGGCCGCGATCATGTCCAGGATCTCGGCCTTCGAGTCCGGGAACTGCTCGTGCATCTGCTGGAACATCGCGATCGTCGAGGCCTTGTCGCCGGCTCCGCCGGGTGGTGGTGAGTGATCGACGAAGTCGTCCCTCAGCACCTTCTCGGCGTAGGAGACATCCCCTTCGTTGAGCACGCGCTCGTTGAACTCCCGGCACGCGGCCATGTTCTGTTCGGGTGTCGTCATGTGTCATCCCTCCCCTGGCCTGATGGACCGACCTCGACCGTACGACAGGGTGCGAGAACGCGCAAACGCCGGATCGCGGGGTCCTCAGCTCTGGCACTGCGGGCAGAAATAGCTGGTCCGTTGCTGAACCTTGACCGTCTGGATCGGCGTGCGACACCGCCGGCACGGCAGTCCCTCGCGACCGTAGACCTTGAGCTCGTTCTGGTACTCCCCCGGCTTGCCGAACAGGTCCAGGTACGCCTCGTCCTCGAGCGTCGTCCCGCGCGCCTTGATCGCGTCCTGGAGGATCTCCTGGATCGCTCGATACAGGCGACGGACCTCCTGGGACGAGAGCGAATCGCTCATCCGATCGAAGCGGATCCCCGCTGCGAACAGGACCTCGTCGGAGTAGATGTTGCCGAGCCCGCTGATGAACTTCTGATCCATCATGAGCTGCTTCATCTTCGTGGCGCGTTGTGCCAGCAGGTATTGGAACGTCGGCCACGTGAACACCTGATCCAGCGGATCGATGGCGATGTGCTGGAGCTCCTTCACCTTGCCCAGCTCGTCCGTCGACGCCACGAACATCTCTCCGAAGGTCCTGGGGTCGACGAACCGGAGGTCCCCACCCTGCTGGAACGTGACGATCACATGCGTGTGCGGTGCCAATGCGATCCGTCCGTTCGCCCGCGTGAACCGGCCACTCATCCCGAAGTGCACGACCCAGACCTCGCCGCCGTCGAGCGAGAGCAGGACGTACTTGCCGCGACGTTCGGTCTTCATGACCTTGTGGCCCGTCAAGCGCGTGGCGAAGTCCTTCCGCGTCTTGTGCCGGCGGATAACGCGCATCGCGTTCTTGGATCCCTTGACCTCCACGTGCTTGATCTTGTTCACGACGACATCGCGCTCCAGATCGCGTCGCATCACCTCGACCTCAGGAAGCTCCATCCACGCTCCCCCCCATGGGCCGAGCGGCGCGGCGCTCCGAGATGCGTGCGTGGGCCTCGCGCGCAGCCTGTTGCTCCGCCTCCTTCTTCGAGCGCCCGACGCCCGTCCCCAACGTCTCGCCGGCGATCACGACGGTCGCCGTGAACTCTTTCTGATGGTCGGGCCCTCGGTCCTGGATCTGGTACACGGGCAGCGCACGGAGCTCCTGGGACGCGAGCTCCTGGAGGGTCGTCTTGTAGTCGCGATCTCCTTCCCCCCGGACGTAGGCCTCCATCCGGGGCTCGAACAGGCGCTCGATCAGCTCGCGAGCAGCATCGAGACCCAGGTCGAGGTAGACGGCGCCGAAGACGGCTTCCAACGCGTCGGCGAGGATGCTCGCCTTGTTCCGGCCGCCGGATTGCTCCTCGCCCTTGCCCAACAGGACGACGGCCCCGAGGTCGAGGTCCCGTGCGACGTCGGCGAGCGCCGTCATGTTCACGATCGCCGCGCGGAGCTTGGCGAGATCACCCTCGGGCATCCCCGGGTACATCCGGTAGGCGAGATCGGTGACCACCAGGCCCAGCACGGAATCGCCGAGGAACTCGAGCCGTTCGTTCGTGATCGTCAGATCGTGCTCGAACGCGAACGATCGGTGGGTGAGAGAAGCCTCGCGGAGCTCGGGGTCGCGGAAGGAAACGCCGAGCGCGCGGTCCAGGGCCTTGAGCCGATGGCCGACGGTCGCCTCGCTCACGCGGCTACTCGACCTCGACCGCTTGACGGCCGGCGTAGTACCCGCAGTTCGCGCAGACGCGGTGTGGAAGCTTCGGCTGCTTGCATTGCGGGCATGCGCTGTAGGCCGGCGCTTCGCCCTTCCAAGTGGCACGGCGTTTCGCGGTCCTCGTCTTGCTCTGTTTCTTCTTCGGGACGGCCATGGCGTGGGTTCCTTCCTTGTCTCGCGTCGTCAGTCGAGGTCGGGCAGATCGGGGAACAGGTCGGCCAGCACCGCGAATCGATGATCGAACTCGGCGTGGCCCGGACACTCCCCCTCGTTGCGGTTCCCGCCACACGTCGCGCACAGCCCTTGGCAGTCGGAGCGACAGAGCGGCGAGAAGGGCATCTCGACGCCGACCACGTCGCGGATCATCTGGTCGGGGTCCAGCTGCCCTTCCGGACCCAGCGGGTACGCGTCCGCGCCCTCGTCAGGATGCCTCACGAACAGCTCGTCGAGGTCCAGGTGGAACGGCTGCTCGAACTCCACGAGACACCGGGCGCACCGGAGGCTCCACCGGCCGCCGACGTGGCCCGAAACGAGGATGCCCTCCACAAGGGACTCCAGCACCAGATCGGCCCGGATCGGGGCATCCTCCGGCACCCGCGCCAGCTCCGTCGCGAGACCCTCGACCGTCCCGACGACCGGTTCCTCCCGCGAGGCACCCGGGCGCCCCATCAAGTCACGGACGTCGATCGCGGCAAGCATCAGAGCCTCCCCGCCTCGTCCGTCTCGCCGTGCTCGTCGTAGAGCTCCGTCTCGAGCGGCTGTTCGTCGTGGGGCGCGAGCGCCTGATCGGCGGCGGTGCCCGGCGCGCGCAGGCGCTCGCGCCCCACCTCCACCTGGTCCAGGGTCTTGGCGACGCTCCGCGCGGACGACTGCGTGTCCTCCAGGACCTTTCGGAGCGCGATCTCGAACTGCGCCAGTTTCGCGTCGACGTAGTCCTCTG
>VAYF01000144.1 GCA_005883885.1 Actinomycetota bacterium
CAGCCCGATGTTGCCTTCCTGGATGAGATCCAGCAGGGGCAGACCCTGGCCCTGGTACTTCCGGGCCACGGACACCACCAGCCGCAGGTTGGCCATGATGAACCGCTGGCGTGCCGCCTCCGCCTTGCGGACGTCGGCACGAGCCTTCGCGATGCTCTTCTCCGAACGGAGGCGGCCGGCGCGGAGGCGATCCTCGGCCTCCTTGCCGCCCTCGATGGTCATGGCAAGCTCCACCTCTTCCTCCTTGGTAAGCAGCGGCTCGCGCGCCGCAGCTTCCAGGTAGAGGCGGAGATCGTCAGCGTCGTCGGTCCCTAGGGGACGCGCCGGCTCGGGCACTTCGTATCACGCTCCTCCTCGCGACCAGGGCCACCGCACAGCGCGGCCCGCCTGGTCATCGAGAACTCGGGTCATCCCTCGCGAGCGGCTCGTGCGGGCACACGCATGTTGGGCAAACGCCTTGGCCGCTCGATCCCATGGTAAGTCGTGGTCCTGCGTCTGTAAAGCTCACCCCGCGTGTACGGGTGTGGAGGTCGTGTGAAAGCCCTGGTCGGACCCTCCATCGGGTCCTTCCGCGACCATCACCCCCCTTGCTCTACGCCACCGAACCTCTCAACGTTCGAAGGGCTTGGTTCTATGCCCGGATAGGCCATCCGGCCCACCTCGGTGGGGCCAACCGGGAGCTCGGCCCACCTCGGTAGGCTCCCTGGATGTCCATCGAGCTCCCACCGACGCGAACCGTGGATCTCGACGGGCCCATCGTCTATCGAACGTGGGATGGCCCACCCGATACGACGTTCGTCCTCGTCCACGGTCTCGGAGGATCGCACCTCAATTGGCTCCAGGTCGGTTCGGGGCTCTCGGGGCTGGGACGGGTCCTGGCGCTCGATCTTCCCGGGTTCGGCCGGTCGCCCGCGGTCGGGCGCGGCACGAGGGTGATGGATCTTCGCCGTTCCCTGGCTCGGTTCGTCGACGACGCGGGAAGCGGCCGGATCATCGTGATCGGCAACTCGATGGGCGGCCTGATCGCGTCGGTCCATGCGGCGGTGGAGCCCGAACGCGTGGCCGGACTCGTACTCAGCGCCTCCGTGTTCCCGTGGACGCGTGGCGGTCTCCCGCACCCTGCGGTCCTGGCCGCCTTCTCCGTGTATGGCCTTGACGGTGTGGGCGAACGCGTCGTGCGGGCCCGCCGCCGGTCGATGAGCCCGGAGACATTCGTTCGGCTCGGCCTTCGTCTGCTCGCCAGCGACCCCGGCTCCATCCCGGAAGAGGTGATCCGGCTCCAGGTCGAGCTCCTCCGCGAGACGAGAGACGACCCGGAGCAGCCGAAGAACTTCATCGAAGCAGCCCGTTCCATCGCGACCTATGTGAGAACGCCATCGCTGGGGATCAGAACGTTGGGAGGCATCCGGTGCCCGGTCCTCGTGATCCACGGACGTCGCGATCGGTTCGTTCCTCCCAGATTCGCCGAAGCAGCGTTGGCGACCTACCCTTCGTGGAGAGGACGGATCCTGCCCGGGGTTGGGCACGTCCCCCAGATGGAAGTGCCCGGGCGGTGGTTGGGTGAGGTCGCGGATTGGTACGCCGCGGTCCTGCGCTAACCCTCCTTCGCCGCCTTCTTCGAGGCCGCCGAAGCCAGATCGTCGATGCCGCGCTCGATGCCGCGCGCCAGGACGTCGATGTCCTTCAAGGTGTCCCAGTCGGCCGTGAGACCGAACGCCATCGTCCCGCCGAGCGAAGTACAGCCGATCGAGAGCCCACCGTGCTCGCCGAGGGGCATCGCGGGGTGGTTCGCGACGAGCCGCGCGCCCGCCAGGTACAGGGGCATCTGTGGCGCGGGGATGTTCGAAACGACGAGGTTGAACCACCGGCCGCGCGAGACGACGCGGGCGGCCATGGCGTGCAGCGCCGGCGGAGCGAACGCCCCCAGGCCGATGATGGCATCGGCCGAAACGGCCATCGACGACGACTTGAGCTCCTCGGTCGCGCTCCGCACCTTCGTCAGTCGCGATCGAGCGCCCATGCGCCCGATGGGGATCTCCACGAACGCCGGCGCGACATGGTTCCCCACGTCTCCCGTCTCCGCCTTCGATCGCACCGAGACGGGGACCATCACGCGGAGGCTCCTCCCCTGCGTCGACTCACCGCGCGAGGCGAGCAGCTCGTGCAGACCGATCGCGACCGCCGTGAGGACGACGTCGTTGATCGTGCCACCGAGGGCGCGTTTGATCGTGCGGAGCCGCTCGAACGGCGCACCGGCGGTCGCGAAGCGTCGCGCCGGGCCAGTGGGACCGTCGAACGGCCCCCGGGGAGGGAGACCCATGCCCGCCAGGGCCATCGCGCCGGACATCGTCCGAACGACCGTGTCGATCGCTCGTTGGGGCGCACGGGCCGTCCGTGCGAGCGCTTCGGCCGGATGGGATGCCATCTCCTCGACCGCGGCGCGGACGAGATCCTCGCGCCGCGGGATCGGCTCTGGTCGCCACGGCGCCTTCGGCGACGGTCCGAGCGAGGCGTCGGGCTCGAGATCGAACAACGCCGAGCCGATCAACATGCTGCCGATCCCATCGGCGAGCGCGTGGTGGAGCTTCAGGAGCACGCCCGTCCGTCCCTCTTCGAGCCCCTCGAAGACGTACAGCTCCCACAAGGGCTTCGATCGGTCCAGCGGGCGCGAGAGGACGCGGCCCACCGATCGCTCCAACTGGAGACGGCCACCCGGGGACGGCACGGCCGAACGACGGAGATGGAAATCCAGGTCGAACCGATCGTCGTCCACCCACACCGGGCGGCCGAGGTTGCCGGGAACGGGAAGGACGCGTTGTCGGAGTCGTGGTGCGAGATGTATCCGGGCCTCGACGACCCGCTGCACGTGGTCGTACGTGAGCGGGCCGTCCTTGCGCGGGGCGAAGATCGATAAGCCGGCGACGTGCATGTGCAGCGCCGGTGTTTCCAGATACAGGAAACTCGCGTCCAAGCTTGAGAGACGTTCCGCCGCCATCGGCCCATGCTAGGGTCCGCGCCGATGTGGCGACGACCCCTGCTGCACGGCGTGCTGGCCGTGACGGCGGCCCTCATCTGGTGCCTCTCCGGTCCGGTCGCCGGAGCGCAAGATGGTCGAGCGGTATCGGCGGAGCCCCGGCTCCCGGTAGGCGTGGGACCGGGACGCGAACCCGTGCCGACCGGGTACGCTGCAACGATCCGGGTCCCGCAGGACTTCGACACCATCCAGGCGGCCGTCGATCACGCGAGGCCGGGCGGGATGGTCCTGATCGCCCCGGGGATCTACTCGGAGTCCGTGACGGTCACGACGCCGTACGTCACGATCCGCGGTCTCGACCGCGATCGGACCATCATCGATGGAGGGTTCGAGCGCGCGAACGGGATACAGGTGTTCGCGGCCGATGGCGTGGCGATCGAGAACCTCACGTCTCGCGACAACCTCCTGGACGGCTTCTCGTGGAACGGCGTGCACGGCTACTGGGGTCGGTACCTCACCGCGTACGACGACGGAAGGTCCGGCATCGCCGCCTACGGCTCCGATGACGGCCAGCTCGACCATTCCTACGCGAGCGGCTCTCCTCATTC
>VAYF01000145.1 GCA_005883885.1 Actinomycetota bacterium
CGATCGCGAACTTGCAGAACGGCGCGCTGGTGCACGCGACGATCGCGCGCTCGAAGTGGTCGGGCTCGGGCCGGAAGGTCTGCAGGAACGGCTCACGGAGCAGCGCGTCCACGTCGCCGATCCCGGTCAGCAACAGGTTCTGTCGCTGTGACATCCGGACGCCGCCATCGCCGTGGGTCCTCGCCAACCGCGCCACCTCGAACCACTCTTCGTCGGTCAGCCGGCCCATCGGGATGCACAGGCCCACCACATGGGAGCCGTGGCGGTCCTGGCGCACACCGAGGTGGTCCTCGAACTCGCCCGTCCACAGCGACTCGCCGGCCGCCGGGACCTCGTAGGGGAGGCGCCGGCGCAGCTCCTCGGTGATCCGATCCGGGCCGAGCTGATGGACCAGCACGCGGAACCGGTTGACGGCCTTGTGCTCGAAGTCCCCGAGGTCGCAGTAGGTCTGGAGGGTCGCTCGCACCACGTCCGTGACGCGATCCGGAGCGACGAACAGGTCGAGGGCGTCGGCCACGCGAGGGGAGTCGCTGAGCCCGCCGCCCGCGTGCACGTTGAACCCGAGCGTTCCGTCGGCGCCACGCGCGGGCGTGAAGGCGAGACAGTGGAGCTTGACCGCGGCGCAATCGGTCGGGCACCCGGTGACGACGACCTTCCACTTACGCGGCAGGAACGAGGTGAGCCGCTCCTCCTC
Source organism: Actinomycetota bacterium (assembly GCA_005883885.1). GTDB lineage: Bacteria > Actinomycetota > UBA4738 > UBA4738 > HRBIN12 > AC-51. Next base: position 695 of record VAYF01000145.1, read on the forward strand.
CAGGGCGAAGGTCCGGAACTCGTCGAGGATCGTCTTCGTCGAGAGGTAGCCGCGGACGTCCTCGCCGTCGGCCGGGCACGAGGTCGGGTTCCGCATCGAGTCGCCGCACGCCTGCGCGCTGGTGAGCCCGACCGCGTCGTAGCGCCGCCAGATCTCGGGGAGCTGCGTGAACTCCACCCAGTGGATCTGGATGTCCTGCCGCGTCGTGATCTCACCGAACCGGTCGGGTTCCGTGTGGTTCTCCCACCCGTTGCCGAAGTCGCGGATCACGCCGGCCACGGTCTCCAGCTGCTCGGCGCTGATCCGGCCGCCGGGGATCCGCGTCCGGAGCATGAAGCGGTTGCGCTGGCGGTCGTCGTAGACGCCCATCAGCCGCATCCGGCCGACCGCGAGCGGCCCCTCGCGCTCCTCGATCTCTTCCCACGGGTCGACCGGCTCGTGCTCCATCGTCTGGGTCTCCACGGTGGCGCGGACCTCGCGTGGGCCTTGCTTCGCGTTGAACACCTGCTCGCTCATGCGCTCCTGCCTCCCAGGGCCGCGTTCGCATCCTCGGCCTCGCGTTCCCGGTCCGACTTCGTCCCCAGGAGCTGGACCGAGCAGTGGATGCCGCACTCCTTGTCGGTGTCCTGCTCCCACCACCACCGGCCGGCGCGCTCGGGCTCGCCGGGCAGGACCGCCCGGGTGCACGGCGCGCAGCCGATCGAGGTGAAGCCGTGATCGAAGAGCTCGTGATACGGGACCTCGTTCGTGCGCACGTAGTCCCAGACCTCGTCGAGCGACCAGTCGGCGAGCGGGTTGAGCTTGACGATGTTCCCGTGCTCCCGGTCGAGCTCGACCTTCGCGATGTTGCGCCGGCTCACCCATTGCTCGCGGCGGAGGCCGGCGATCCACGCGTCGAGCGTCGCGAGCTTGCGCTTCAGCGGTTCGACCTTGCGGATGTTGCAGCACGCGATCCGGAGGTCGACCGACCGGTACATCAGGTTCGGCCCGTACGCCATCGTGAGCTTCGCCACGTCGCGGCCGTCCGGCACCTCGAACTCCACGTGGATGCCGTAGCGCTCGTGGATCTCCTCGAACAACGCGTACGTCTCCGGCGGCAGGCGCCCGGTGTCGAGCGTGAAGACCCGGACGTCCGGGTTGATGCGCCACGCCATGTCCATCAAAGCCAGCCCGTCGACGCCACCCGCGGCGCTGATCGCGATCCGCGGGTGGAACGTGTCCAGCGCCCACGCGAGGAGCTCTTCGGCGCGCGCCCCCTCGAACCGATCGGCGGCGTCGCGGACCCACGATGCCTCCTCGTCGAGGAAGGGGACCGCCGGTTCGTGGATGGGTTGGATGGGATCGGTGTCTGCCATGGGTCGTCCCTCGAAGGCCTGGACGTCGGAGCCGGGCAAGAGAAAGGCCGCCTGCGCGGCGGCCCTTGAGGTTCGTTACGAGCGAGGAGCTACCGCACGGGGTGGCCGGCGCACTGCGGCGCCGTGGCCGTACAACAGCACAGGCGGCTCGGGATCATGGCCCCGACCTCGCCGACCGTTCGTGTGCGGATCATCGCGGAACGTCGCTCCCTCGAAGTTGCAGGTGCAACAGGCTACCGACGGCTCAGAAGGTCGTCAAGGGAGCCATCGAGCGGGATCGAGTGAGACCGACGCCTTCATATCGCCGCGACGCGGGTTCGTTCGTCGTCGGTCAATCGGCGAAGCGGGAGCCGGACGTCGGCGTGAGCCAACACGCCCTTGTCCACGAGCATCTCTTTCGCGACGGCCGGCAGCGACAGGCCGTGCAGCGCGTCGCGGAGTGCGTTCACACGGGCGCCCGCGGCGTCAGCCTTCCGGTGGACCAGCTCGGCGGTGACTTGGGGCCACGCGGACGCTAGCCCCGACACGGCCCCGACCGCTCCGGCGGCGAGCCCTTCCAACACGAGCGGCTCGAACCCGATGAAGACGTCGAGCCCGTCCAAGAGGTACGGCTTGACCGCTTCGAACGGCGTGTCCGACACCTTCAGCCCCGTTGGGTCGCACGCGCCGGCGGCGCGCCGGAAGTGATCGCAGAGCTCCTGTTCGTCCAGCGGGAAGTAGGGGGGCGCGATCACGGCGACGGCGTCGGCCCCGGCCTCCCGCGCATGCAGCGCAAGCTCGACCGTATCCGCGGTCGTCTGCGCGCCGGCATGGACGGCGACCGCGAAGCCGGGCGGGCGCCCCTCCAGGCAGAGCTCGGTCATCCGGCGACGCTCCGCCACCGAGAGCAGCACGCCCTCGCCCGTGGTGCCGCACGTGAGGACCCCGTCCATGCCGCCCTCGGCGAGGAAACGGATCAACGGAGCCACGCTCGCCTCATCCAGGGAGCGACCGTGATCACGCAGCGGCGTGACGGCGGCAGCGATCGCACCGTGGAGCTTCCCGAGCATCCGCTCAGGGTACGGCCTGCGAGATAGACCTTTGGCCTATGTCGTTCGGCGCCCCTTCGCCAGACGATTGGGGGTCCGATGAGGCGGCCGACCCGCCGCCGGGAGGGGGAAGTCTCATGAGTAGGCGATACGTCGTACCTGCCGTCATCGTGGCCATCACGGTCGCGATGCTCGGCGCGACAACGCCTGGAGCGGACGCCAGCTCGAGCACCGGGCAGCGGGTCGTGCTCCGGCTCCAGCGAAGGGCCGTCCAGGCGCCGGAGACCCCGGAACGGGCCGCGGACGGGACGAACGCGTGTACGGCACCGACGCCCGATCCGAGCGGGATCGTGAAGACGTACGCGTACTACCACTGCTACACGGCCCAGGACATCCGGGCCGCCTACGGGGTCGACGCGGTCGACAACATGGGCGCCGGCCAGACGATCGTGCTGATGGACTCCTACGGCAGCCCGACGGCGGCCGCGGACCTCCAGGCATTCCACGAGGCGTTCTTCCCGGAGCTGCCGGACCCGAACTTCGACGCGGTGTACCCGAACGGGTACCAGCCGTTCAAGAACATCGGGAACGGGTGGTCGGGCTCGAGCGGTGCCGCCGGTTGGTCCGGTGAAGCCACGCTCGACATCGAATGGTCCTACGCGATCGCTCCGCTCGCTCATATCGTGCTCGTGGGGGTTCCGCCCGCCGAGACCTACGGCGTCCAGGGGCTTCCGAACCTGTTCAAGGCGCTCTCCTGGGTGATCGCAACCTACCCGGCGGGAACGGTCATCTCGCAGAGCTTCGGCCTTGCCGAGCAGACGTTCAACGGAGCAGCCCCGGTCAAGCTTTCCCAGTTCGACACCGTCTACCAGGCGGCCGCCGAGAAGGGCGACACCGTCCTGGCATCCTCCGGTGACAACGGGACGACCGGAACTAAGAAGGCGAAGAAGGGGGCGCTCAGCTACACGGTTCCGACCGCCGGCTGGCCGGCGTCGAGCCCGTGGGTCACGGCCGTCGGCGGCACCCAGCTTCAGTACGGCTGGACATGGGCGCCGACGTCGGATGTCCCGTTCCTCGCCGATGGGTCGAACAACCCCGACTACTTCGCCTCCACCCCCGGTGGAGACACCGAAGCTGTCTGGAACGAGACCTGGCTGCCAGCCGCGACAGGCGGCAACGCGAGCGCCTACTACTCGATGCCGTCGTTCCAAAGTGGTGTCGGGTCGGTGATCGGCTCCGATCATCGGGGGAACCCCGACCTCTCGTGGAACGCAGCGGTCAACGGTGGCGTCCTCGTCTGGATCACGGCGTTCCCCACGTACCAGCGTCCGGGATGGCACGTCTACGGCGGGACGAGCGCGTCGTCGCCGCAGGTGGCCGGTCTCGTCGCGCTGGCGAACGAGCAGCAGGCGACCGACGGCGAAGCGCCGCTCGGATACCTGAACCCGCTGCTGTACTCGGTCGGGAGCGGTGCCGCGTTCCGCGACATCGTGCCTGTGACGGAGGGGACGGCCGCGAGCGGCGTGCTCGCGGATAACACCCTGTGGACCTATCTGGCCGACGGAAGCGTCGCTCCAGGTCCGGTCGCAGGGAACCCGACCCTTGCCGGCTGGGATATGACGACGGGCTTCGGATCGCCTGAGGCTGCAGCGTTCATCGCGGCGGTCCGCGCCGCCGCGAACGCGTAACCGCGGGGCGACGCACCACTGAAGAGGGGGCGCGGAACGCGCCCCCTCTTCCCGTTCGGCTCCAGGGTTCAGAACTGGGCGGTTTCGGTCGAGCCGTCGAGGGCGAGGGTCGAGGACTCCCCGTGACTGATCGTCTTCGACACGAGATCGAACCACCCCGTGCCGACCTCGTGCTGGTGCTTGAGCGCCGAGTAGCCGGCGGACTCGAGCGCGAACTCCCGCTCCTGCAGACGCACGTACGCCGTCATGCCCTCGTCGGCGAACCCCTTCGCTAGCTCGAACATGCTCACGTTGAGGGCGTGGAACCCCGCGAGCGTGATGAACTGGAAGCGGTAGCCCATGGCGCCGAGCTCCTTCTGGAACGCGGCGATCTGCTCGTCGTCCAGGCGCTGCTTCCAGTTGAACGAGGGCGAGCAGTTGTACGCGAGGAGCTTCCCGGGGAACTCGGCGTGGACGCCCTCGGCGAACGCCCGGGCGTCGTCGAGATCCGGCGTGGCCGTCTCGCACCAGAGCATGTCCGCGTACGGCGCGTACGCCCGTGCGCGCGCGATCGCGGCGTCCATCCCGCCGCGGACGCGGAAGAACCCCTCCTCGGTGCGCTCTCCGTTGATGAACGTCCGGTCCCGCTCGTCGACGTCGGACGTGAGCAAGCTGGCGCTGAGCGCATCGGTCCGCGCCATCAGCACGGTCGGAACGTCCAGGACGTCCGCGGCCAGGCGAGCCGCGACGAGCGTCCGGATGAACTGGTTGGTGGGGACGAGCACCTTCCCCCCGAGGTGCCCGCACTTCTTCTCGGACGAGAGCTGATCTTCGAAGTGCACGCCCGCCGCGCCCGCTTCGATCATCGCGGTCATCAGCTCGAAGGCGTTCAGGGGGCCGCCGAACCCGGCCTCGGCATCCGCGACGATCGGGAGGGCGAACTCGGTGTCGTCCCCTTCCGCCCAGGCGATCTGGTCGGCGCGACGAAGGGCGTTGTTCAGACGGCGGACGACCGTGGGGACCGAGCTCACGGGGTAGAGGGATCGGTCGGGATAGGTGTGCTGCGCCGTGTTGGCGTCGGCGGCCACCTGCCAGCCGGACAGGTAGATCGCGTGGAGACCCGCCCGTGCACACTCCACCGCCTGACCACCCGTGAGGCAACCGAGCGCGGCCACGTGGTCCTCGGCGTTGACGAGCCTCCACAGGGCGGCCGCCGACGTCTCCGCGATGACGTGACGCTCCCGGATCCTTCCGCGGAGCCGAACGACGTCATCGGCCTCGTACGGACGATCGATCCCGCCCCAGCGCTCTTCGTTCCTCCACCGGGCCCGCAGCTCGTCGGCTTCGTCTCGGATCCGTTCGGTGATCGCCATCGGTCTCCAGCCTTTCCCCTTGCACCGGCGTCGTCGCCGATGCATCCCTGCGGGATGACGGAACCTCCCGGATGGCCGGGAGGTCGGGTGCGCGCGACGGCCCACGGGGCCGTGGCGCGGGTCAGCTGGCTACGTTCTTGAACGATCGTTCAATCATCGAACTCATCCTGCCAGACGCCGAGGGTGCAGGTCAACCGGTGTGCCGCAACCGGAGGGATCAGGCCGCGCGCCCGGCGTCGGCGTCCGGGCACGGGATGATCCGTTTCGCGAGCACGGGCTCTATCCCCGGATGACCTGTGACAGCTTGAGCGTCTTCTCGTAGAGCGCCTTGCCGGTGACCGCCGCCTCGCAGCCCGCATCGCGCAGGGCCCAGATGTCGTCGGCGGAACGCACGCCGCCGCTCGCGATGATCGGCCGGTCGGTCAGACCGAGCACGTGCCGGTACAGACGCAGGTCGGGGCCGTCGAGCGTCCCGTCCCGGGCGATCGCGGTGACGAGATACCGGGGAGTGCCCG
>VAYF01000193.1 GCA_005883885.1 Actinomycetota bacterium
AAGCCGCCACCCAAGTACCGGATCCTGCACATCTTCGCCACGAACCAGCCGGGGGTGCTGGACGAGGCCATGCTCCGACCGGGCCGGATCGACCGGATCTACAAGGTCGGCTATCCGCATCTCGAGGGTCGCACGGCGACGTTCGTCTACTACCTGGCGAAGGTGCAGCACGAGCTCACCGACGAACAGATCACCAAACTCGCGACGATCACCCCGTACGCGTCAGGTGCGCTGATCAAGGACACGGTCAACGAGGCGCTCGTGATCGCGATCCGCGACGGCCGCGACACGATCACGTGGCGCGACATCATCAAGGCGAAGCAGTTGAAGGAACACGGCCTGCCGGACGACCACGAGTACATCGAGCGGGAACGGCACGCGGTCGCGGTGCACGAGGCCTGCCACGCCGTCGTGGCCTATCGCTTGCGCAAGCACGCCGTGATCGACGTTGCCACGATCGAACGGCGTGGGGACGTCGGAGGGTTCGTGTCGTCGATCCCACCCGAGGACCAGTTCGTGGAATGGCGATCCGAGCGGGATATCGACATCATGACCTTCCTGGCGTCGCTCGCGGGCGAACGGCTCTTCTTCGACGGTGATCACTCGACCGGCGTCGGCGGGGACATGCGGGGCGCGACGACGATCGCGACGCAGATGCTCGCGTACTACGCGATGGGAGACACGATCGCAGCGCGGTCCGTGACGCTCGGCGGGATGCGCGGCGGACAAGCGATCGAAACCGGATCGGACCGGGGGCTCTTCGACACCGAGTTCGGCAAGCAGGTGGATGCGAAGCTGACCCAGCTCTACGACGAGACCTACCAGCTGCTCGCCGACAACCGAGCCGAAGTTCTCGCCGTCGCGCACGCGTTGGAGACGCACAAGACGATCACCGGGGAAGACGTCGCTGCGATCGTCGACGGAGGAACCGGATCCCTGATCGACGGCCGTTCCTACCGGGACCCGGTCTTCCGTCACGAGCTGGAGCGGTATCACGACGCGGCCGCGAAGGCTCACCGCGAGCACTCGGGCGTCGACAGCTCGATGCCGATGCCCATGCCTCCGCCCCCTCGCGCCGCGCTCCCGCCCGAGCCGAACGGGCACGGATCCGAGCCGGTGCCTGCGGGGAGCTCCGAGAGACAGCCGGTCGCCCCGCGACCCGACGGCGACGGACCGGCGACGGCTCGCTGAGCCTGGGTATCCTCGCAGGCATGCGCCTGTACAACACGTTGACGCGTGCGGTCGAGGAGGTTGTGCCGGTCGAGCCCGGCCACGTCAAGATGTATGCGTGCGGTCCCACCGTGTACCGGTACGCGCACCTCGGGAACCTCCGCACCTACATGCTGGCCGATCTGATCCGGCGCGCCCTGCGCCTTGAGGGGTTCAGGGTCACCCTCGTCCAGAACATCACCGATGTGGGCCACATGACGGACGAGTCCTCGCCCGAGGCGATCGACAAGATGCTGCTCGCCGTCGAGGACGAGGGGCTCCAGCCGCTGGAGATCGCCGAGAAGTACACCCGGTCGGTCTTCGAGGATGCGGCCGCGCTCGGCATCGATGAACCCGACATGTCTCCGAAGGCGACCGAGCACATCCCCGAGATGATCGGGCTGACGAAGACCCTGATCGATCGCGAGCATGCCTACGTCGTGGACAACGGATCCGTCTATTACGACGTTGCGAGCTTCGACGGCTACGGGAAGCTCTCCGGCAACACGCTCGACAAGCTCCGGGAAGGACACCGCGACCTCGAGACCGATCCGCGGAAGCATCACCCGGCGGACTTCGCGCTGTGGAAGGCCGCCGGACCGGGCCGGCTCATGAAGTGGCCGAGCCCGTGGGGTGACGGCTTCCCCGGCTGGCACGTCGAATGCTCGGCGATGTCCATGGAGTACCTGGGCGACCGGATCGACATCCACACGGGAGGCACCGACCTCCGCTTCCCCCACCACGAGGACGAGATCGCGCAATCCGAGGGCGCGGTCGGGCATCGGGTCGTCTCGATCTGGGTGCACGGCGGCCACCTCCGTCAGGCGGGACAGAAGATCGCGAAGTCCACCGGCAACGTCGTCCGGGTGCAGGACCTCGTCGATCGCGGGATCGATCCGCTGTCGTTCCGATGGCTCTGCTTCCAGACCCAGTACCGCAGCGAGATGGACTTCTCCTGGGACGCGATGGAGACGGCTGACCAACGGGTGAAGCAGCTCCGCCGCCGGATGGCCGGATGGGCCCCGGCGGCCGAGGCGTCGAGTGACGAGGCCGTCGCCTTCGATGGGCGGTTCCGGGCGGCACTCGCCGACGACCTGTCCTTCCCGGCGGCCGTTCGGGTCGTGAACGAGCTCGTCTCTTCAACCGCCGTTCCCGGCGGGGAGAAGTACGCCCTGCTCGCCGACTGGGACCGCGTGCTCGGCCTGGACCTCCAGCGCGAGGCGGTCGCGGCCTGGTCGCCGACGGAGGAGATGCGCGCGCTCATGAAGGAGCGGGACGAAGCTCGCGCGGCGAAGGACTACGCGACGAGCGACCGCATCCGAGAGCAGCTGACGTCGATGGGCGTCGAGGTGATGGACACCGCGACCGGCACCCAGGTGCGTCCGCGCGACTGAGTCGGGCGAGGCGCGTGCCGAAACCCCAGGTCAGCCGACCACGCGGAGGTCGCGCGAGGACCGGTTCAGCCGCTCGACACCGTCGCCGGTCACGGCGACGATGTCCTCGATCCGCACACCGAACCGGCCCTCGAGGTAGATGCCCGGTTCGACGCTGAAGGTCATGCCGGGCTCCAACACGGTCTCGTCCCCTTCGACGGCGTACGGCGGCTCGTGGACCTCCCTGCCGATCCCATGCCCCGTCCGATGGATGAACCGATCGCCGAACCCGCCCGCGGTGATCACGGCCCGCGCCGCCCGATCCACCTCCTGGATGAGGACGCCCGGTCGGACGGTCTCCACGCCGGCTCCCTGCGCCTCGTGGACCAGAGCGAACACGTCCTCCAGCCCGTCGGGGGCATCCCCCACGACGACCGTGCGAGTGGTGTCGCTGAAGTACCCCTCGACCGAACCGCCGAAGTCGAGGACGACCGGGTCACCGCGCGCGATCAGGCGAGAGCCGGGCTCGTGATGCGGGGAGGCGCCGTTCGGTCCGCTCGCGACGATCGTGAAATCGACCGAATCGTGACCGTGCTCGACCAGCAGACGGGCCAGGTCGTCCGCGACCGCTCGTTCGGTCCGGCCGGCCAGGCCCATCCGGCAGATCGCATCGAACGTCGCGTCAGCGGCCGCGCCCGCTCGGCGGAGGGCGTCCAGCTCATCGGGGTCTTTACGCGATCGCAGGGGCGCGAGCACCGGCGACGCCGACGTCCACGACAGCGTGGGCGCGGCCGCCTGGAGGCCCAGGACGTGCACCGCCCAAGCCCGATCGGAGATCCCGATCCGCCCGTTCTCCGGCAGCACGCCGGCGATCACGTCGTACGGGTTCGAGCCGTCGCGCCAGGTCGCGAGCTCGACGAGGTCGCCCGCTCCCGAAACGGCGGCGAGCGCCTGTTCGAGCTGAGGGACGACGAGCACGGGGTCCCGGTCGGGTCGCAGCACCAACACGGTCGGGCGTTCGAACGGCGGCGGGTCGTACCCGGTCAGGTAGGCGAGATCCGGGGATGGCCCGATAACGATGGCACCCAGCCCCTCGGCCGCCGCCCGGGCGGCGGCGCGGGACATCCGATCGGCCGAGCGCTCGCGATCGTCCATCAGAGCTTCAACAGGATCTGCCGAGGGACCACCTGGAACATGACGGGCGTCGTTCCGAGCACCGAGCCGCACATGGTCGCCGTGGCGGAACATCCTCGGCAGGAGCCGGTACGCGTCCGACTTCGGCCCGGTGAACACGAGCGCGTCCAGCACCCCGTCCCCCGGGAACGATCGCGGCGACATGCGCAGGCCACCGTCCGCGAACTGGCCGTTGCCGACGATCACGCTCCAGGCCCGATGCTGGTGCGCCCGTCCGTCGACGACGACGTCGAGCACGGCCCGGTGGGTGCGCACGTAGGCCGCCCAGAACCCGACGAACCGCCTGCCGTTGCCCATCCAACGGGGCAGGCGCGCAGCGGTGGCCGTGGCCGACGCATGCAGCCCGACCTCGGCGACGTTGTGCGCGTATCGGACGTCCGTCTGACCGTTCCGCCCGCGGGCCGAGACCTTCATGACGTCGAGCTCGTAGGTGTTCTCGCCGAGCAGATGGGACGACGCGCCGTCGACGTCTCCGGGCAACCCGAAGCTCCGCACCAGATCGCAGCCCGAGCCGGCGGCGACCACCGCGAGCACCGGCGAGTCCACGATCGTCCGGCCGTCGCGGAACATGCCGTTCACGACGTCTTGGACCGTCGCATCGTCACCGACCGCGGCGACGTACCGGTAGCCCTCATCGAGCGCCGCCGTCGCCAGGCGCGCGACCTCGCCCGGCGCCGCAGCCACCTGCACCCGGTGTTCGAGACCGCCCAGCTTGAGGGCCCGCTCGACGGCTCCGAGCTCGGCGGCGACGCTCCCCTCCCCCGCCCTGGGGTCCACGATCACGGCGAGCGCACCGAACGGGCTGGCGACGGCGCTCATGGTGAGCATCGTAGCTACACCCCCGTGTAGGCGACGACGCCGTGCAAGACGCGCTCGTGCGCGCGGCGCACGAGCGCGGCGGTCTCCGGTTGGGCGACCTCCTCGATCTGCCGCAGCAGATCGAGGAGCTGCTTGCAGTTGCGGACGAAGTCGCCCGGAGCCATCTCGGTCTCCTCGAGCAACTCATCGAGCGAGACCCCTTCCGCCCAGCGGTTCACCGGGGTCGTGAACCCGGGCTCCAGCTCGCGACAGAGCTGCACTTGGTGCTCGTCCTCGGTCCTTCGGATCTGACGCCACAGCCGCTGCAGCCGTTCGTAGCGGCGCGCGGACTCCGCCGTGGGCAGCTTCCCGGGCAACGGGTTGCGTTCGCGGGCTTCGTAGACGACGGTCGAGACGAGCGAGGCCACCTCGCTCGGCTCGAGCCCGTCGAACAGCCCGGTCGCGAGTGCCTCGCCCACCAACAGGTCACCCTCCCCGTAGATCCTCGTCAGGGTCCGTCCCTTGGGGGTCAAAGACCAATCCCGGACGTACCCGAGATCGGTCAGGACGGCAAGGACGCGGTCGAACCGCCGGGCCAGCGTCTCCGTGCGGACGCGGATCCTGCGCTCCACGCCGGCCATCTGCTGCTCGAGCTTGGTGCAACGCTCGGCCCACCGCTCGTGTTTCGCACGCTCGGGACACCCATGACATGGATGGGCGCGCGCGGCGGCCTCCAGGCGAACGGCCTCCCGCTCCACCTTCGGGTCGGCCGCATGCCCTCGCCTCGTCTTGGGCGGCTTGACGTGCAGGGCGACCAGGGTCGAAGCGACGTCGCGCCGGAACCGGGCGCTCCGTGACGACCCCGTCCGCGGCAGCACGATCCGCGTGAGCACCGGCGGCGGCTCGCGGAAGTCCTTCTGGGAGACGCGGAAGGCCGAACGGTCCTCCGAGAGGACGGTCGGCTTGCCGTCGCGGGTCGCGACGACGACCGCCAGTCCGCGTCGGCGCGAGTCGGGCACATGGATCACCTCACCCGGCTTGAGAGAGGCGACCGCCACGCGGACCTCATCCGCCCGCGCCGCCTCGCGACCTCGTCGATCCTCGTCGCGCAGGACGCGCGCCCGTTGGACGAGGCCCCAGTACTCGTCGAAGTCGCCGAGGTCGCACCGGAGGTTCTGCCGGTAGCCCTCGAGCACGACCCGATCCTGCTCGCGAGCGCGTTCGAGCGCCACGACGCCACGGTCGGCCAAGAACTGCGCGAAGGAAGCGTTCAAGAGCTCGTGGGCTTGGTCCGGGGAGTAGTTCCGGACCAGGTTGACCGCCATGTTGTACGAAGGACGGAACGACGACGTGAGGTCGTACGTGCGCGTGGCGGCGAGCCCCGCCACCCGCTCGAACGGCACCTGACGCTGGTACACGACGACGGCGTGTCCGAGCTGGTCGATCCCTCGCCGTCCCGCCCGCCCCGTGAGCTGCGTGTACTCGCCCGGGGTCAACAGCTCGTGTCGCTCGCCCTGGAACTTCCAGAGGTCCTCGATCACGACGGTCTTGGCGGGCATGTTGATCCCGAGCGAGAGGGTCTCGGTGGCGAACACGACCTTGACGAGACCGGCTTCGAAGAGCTCCTCGACGGTCTCCTTGAAGACCGGGATCATCCCGGCGTGATGGGCGGCGACCCCCGCCTGCAGACCGTCGAGGAACTCGTAGAAGCCCAAGGCAACCAGGTCCGCCTCATCGATCCACGAGGCCCGCGTCTCCGCGCGCTCACGGATCCGTTCGGCTTCGTCGCCGGTGGTCAGCCGGACCCCGGCTTGCCGCAACCACCGGACGCTCTTGTCGCATCCGGCGCGGCTGAACACGAAGTAGATCGCCGGCAGCATGCCCTCACGCTCGAGGACCTCCACGACCTCCTCGCGTCGGGGTGCGTAGACACCGTGATGACCCTCGCGCCCACGGTCCCTGGTCGACGCCCGGCCACGATGGGTTCCCGGTCGCACGCGCATCTCCTGCTGGTCCAGTGACACCACGTACGGGTTGGGCAGGAGCACCCCATCCTGTTCGACGTGCATCGGGTGGAGGCGCCGACCGATCAGGTAGTGGTGCTCGAGCGGCACGGGCCGCTTCTCCTCGATCACGACGCTCGTCTCGCCGCGGAGCGTCCGGATCCACTCGCCGAACTCCTCGGCGTTCGAGATCGTCGCGGACAGGCAGACGACGCCGACGGATCGGGGCAG
>VAYF01000194.1 GCA_005883885.1 Actinomycetota bacterium
CGCGTGACCAGTCGCGAAGCGCCCTTCGGCGTGGTCCCGCTCGAGAACTCCCAGGCGGGCTCGGTCAACGAGACCTACGACCTGCTCCAGCACACGTCCCTGCTCCGCGTCGTCGGCCAGGTCCTCGTCCGGGTGGATCACGCCTTGCTCGGGGTCCCGGGTGCCCGACTGGAGGACGTCCGGCGCGCGCGGTCGCACTGGCAGGCGCTCGCGCAGTGCGAGGAGTTCCTCTCCTCGCTTCGGATCGAGCCGGTCCCGGTCCACGACACGGCCGGCGCGGCCCGCATGATCGCGCAGACCGGGTCGGCCGAGGACGCGGCGATCGCGAGCGTCGACGCCGCGTCGATCTTCGGGCTGGCGGTGCTCGCCGAGCGGATCCAGACGGAGAAGGAGAACTTCACGAAGTTCGCGGTGCTCGGCACCGAGGATCCGGGGCTCGGCGAGCCGGACACCACGTCGCTGGTGATGGCGGTGCTGGACCGGCCCGGCTCGCTCCTCGGCGCGCTGCAGCCGTTCGCGGAGCGGGGGATCAACCTGCACAAGTTGGAGTCCCGCCCGCGGCGTGGCAAGGCGTTCGAATACCTGATGTACGTCGACGTGATGGCGCCGGCGGGCTCGCCCGAGCTCGACGCCGCACTGAAGGAGGTCGAGGACCACACCTCGATGCTCCGGGTCCTCGGGACCTTCCGTTCGGCGGGCGAGCCGATCTGACGGGCCGATGACGGCCGGCGAACGTCGCACCTCACCGGGCCCCCTCCCGATCTGGCTGGCGGTGCTGGCGATGATCGTCGGTGTCCTCTCGGTGGTCCATGCAGCGCGCGGCCTCGCGGCCACGAGCGAGCCCGGGTTCCCGCGGCCGAGCGGGCCCGTCCCGACGCCCGCACCGATCAACACCACGTTCCCCGGACTGACCACCTTCCGCGGGAACGCCAGCCGCAGCTACTACGGGGAGGGGCCGGTGCCCTCCGCGCCCGTGGTGCGGTGGGTCTATCCGTCCGACGGGTCGAAGATGTGCGCGATGTCCGCCGAGACGCAGACCGGACCGCAGAAGCAGTGGTGCGGCACCGGGTGGACCGGGCAACCGAACGTCGTCCCGTGGCAAGGCGGGATGCAGGTCCGCGAGGGCGCGTACGACGACAGCTATCACTTCCTCGACGCCGGAACGGGCACCCCGGAGCTGCCGGCCTTCCAGACCGGCGACCTGGCGAAGGGCTCCGCCACGACGGATGCCGACGGCTACCCGCTCTACTACGCGGGCTCGCGCGACAACCAGCTGCGCGTGATCGCGACGGACCGGCCGGTCCCCACCCAGCTCTGGTCGGTCGATTCGACCACGTCGGTCCCACACCCGACGTGGAACGACGACTGGGACGGCGCGCCGCTGCAGGTGGGGGACTACCTGATCGAGGGCGGGGAGAACAGCTACCTCTACGTGATCCGCCTTCACCGCGGGACGGGATCCGATGGTCTGGTGCGCGTCGACCCGACGATCGTCGCCACGATCCAGGGCTGGGACGATCAGCTCCTCACCGACCTCGGCAGACCGGACGGGCCCGCGTCGAGCGGTCCGATCGACACGCGGTGGGACGTCTCGATCGAGAACTCGGTCGCGTTCCGCGACGGCGTCGTGTACTTCGCGAACTCGGGGGGGCTCGTCCAGGGATGGGACATCTCCGACATCCTGAAGGGCGGCACGGTCGCCACGGAGGTCTTCCGGTTCTGGACCGGCGACGACACGGACGCGTCGGTCGTGATCGACGACCAGGGGTACCTCTACGTCGCGAGCGAGTACCAGCGGTTCGACGACCGATCGAAGCAGGTCGGCCAGCTGATGAAGCTGGATCCACGGAACCCGGCGGATCCGCTCGTGTGGAGCGTCCCCGCGACGGAGATCGGGTTCGAAGGGGCGGGGGGGAGCTGGTCGACCCCGGCGCTCTACGGCGATTACGTCTACTTCACCACGGCTGCGGGCCGCGTGCTCGAGGTGGAGCGATCGACCGGCCGGATCGTCTGGCAACTCCAGATCGGGGCGCCCGCGATCGCGTCGCCGGTCGTCGTGGACGGGACGTTGCTCCAGGGGGACTGCTCGGGGCATCTCTACGCGTGGGACGTCAGGGACCCGACGGTCCCGCCGCCGCTCCGCTGGAGCCTGGATCTGGGCGACTGCATCGAATCCACGCCCGCCGTGTGGCAGGGCTGGCTCTATGTGGGGACGCGGGAAGGGTTCCTCTACGGGATCGCCGACGCCGGCACGCCGGCTCCGCAGCCCGCTCCGTAGCTCAGCCGAACACCTCGGGGAACTGCGACCGGATGACATCCGTCCGCCAGACGGTTAGCGCCACCGCGAGGAGTACGAGGGCCACCATCGTCGCGACGAAGACCTGGGTGCGTGACGTCCGCCGCCGGAAACCGTCGACGGCGAGCCCGCCGATGATCCCCGTGGTCAACCCTCCGACGTGGCCGCGCCAGTCGATCCCGCGGATCGTGAACGTGATCACGAGGTTGATCACGATCAGCGTTCCCATGCTCCGCATCCGCGCCGCGTAGAACGCGAGGTGGCGCCGCTGGTAGTTGTACGCGAAGAAGACCCCGAACAAGCCGAAGATCGCTCCCGAGGCGCCCACGGACGGGATGAGCGGCGAGCCGATCGCGTAGCTCGCGACCGATGCGCAGAACCCGGTGACGGCGTACAGCACCGCGAACCGCCACCGGCCGAGCTCCTGCTCGACGACGCCGCCGACGATGTACAGGGCGTAGCTGTTGAACGCGATGTGGAGCAGACCCGCGTGCAGGAACATCGCCGAGAACAGCCGCCACCACTCGCCGGTCGCCACGCCGACGATCTCGCCGCGGGACTGCTGGAAGAGCCCGACGTTGGCGCCGAGCCGCACCAGCATGGAGGTCGTGGGCCCACCGACCAGGGAGCCGGGGCCGCCCACGGCCACCTCCACGACGTACATGCCCGCCAGCGAGAGCAGGATCAGGTTCGTGAGCGTGAGGCCGCGACCGGTCGAGGCCGTGGGCCGCTGAGCGGGCCGGTGGAACTCCTGCCGCTGCTCCTTCACGCACTCGGGACATTGATGCCCCACCGGCGCCGGGTACATGCAATCGGTGCAGATCGGTCGCCCGCAGCGCGTGCAATGCACGCCGGTCTCGACGTCAGGGTGCCGGTAGCAGTGCTCGATGACCGGTGGCG
>VAYF01000195.1 GCA_005883885.1 Actinomycetota bacterium
GGGCTGCACCAGCTGGGGCCTCTACAACCACATGTTGCTCCCCACGCTGTACGACGACCCGATCGCGGAGTACTGGGCGCTCGTCAACGACGTGACGATGTGGGACGTGAGCGTCGAACGGTGCGTGGAGATCACGGGACCGGACGCGTTCGAGTTCACCAACCTCCTCACGTGCCGGGACCTGAGGACCTGCGCGGTGGGGCAGTGCAAGTACGTGCTCATCACGGCGCGACGCGGCGGCATCGTGAACGATCCGGTGTTGCTCCGGCTGGACGAGGACCGCTTCTGGCTGGCCCTCGCGGATTCGGATGCGCTGCTGTACGCGAAGGGGGTCGCCGCGTTCGCGGGCTTGGAGGTGGAAATCCAGGAGGCCGACGTCTCGCCGATGCAGGTCCAGGGACCCCGATCCAAGGAGGTGATCCGCTCGCTGTTCGGCGACGCGATCGCCGACCTCCGCTATTACCGGTGCGCCGAGGCGGCCGTCGACGGGATCCCTGTCGTGGTCTCCCGCACCGGTTGGACCGGTGAGCTGGGCTACGAGATCTACCTCCAAGACGGCTCGCGCGGGGATGACCTCTGGCGACGGGTCGAGGATGCCGGCGAACCGTTCGGGATCCGCGCGATCGCACCGAGCGAAGCCCGACGGATCGAGGCCGGCATCTTCAACTACGGCTCCGACATCCGCCCGGAGGACACGCCGTTCCACGTCACCGGGCTGGAGCGGTACGTCGAGCTCGACCAGCCACAGGAGTTCATCGGGAAGGAGGCGCTCGCTCGCCTCGCCGAGGAGGGAGTGGATCGCAAGCTCGTGGGGATCGAGATCGAGGGCGAGCCGATGACCGACGAGGGCGCGCTCAACGACTTCTGGCCGGTGCACGCCGAGCGGGGGGACGCGCCGGCCGGTGACGCGGCCATCGGCCGCGTCACGGCCGGCGCGTGGTCGCCGCGGCTCGAGAAGAACATCGGCTACGCATGGGTCCCCTCCTCCCACATGGGGGAGGGGACCGCGCTCGACGTGCGCTCGTCCACCGGTCCGCGTCGCGCGATCGTGAGCGCGCTGCCATTCTTCGACCCGGCGAAGCGGGTGCCGGTGTCGTGAGCTCGGGAGGATCGATCCCGTTCGACCGGGCTGCCGAGGTCTACGACGAGACGAGAGGACTGTCCGCGGAGGCGAGCGCGGCCACGACCGACCTCCTTCGTCGCGAGCTGGAGGCGCGACAACCATGCCTCGAGATCGGGGTCGGGACGGGGCTGATCGGGCTGCCTCTTCATCGCGCCGGGATCCGCATGGTCGGGGTCGATCTGTCGGCGCCGATGCTCGGGAAGCTGGTCGAGAAGGCCGAGGGTCGCCTCCCCTTCCCGCTGATCATCGGGGATGCGACTCGGCTGCCCTTCACCGACGACGTCTTCGGCGCTGCCCTCGCCCGGCACGTGCTCCACTTGGTTCCCCGGTGGCGGGACGCGCTGACCGAGCTGGTGCGCGTCGTCCGCTCGCGCGGCGTCCTCCTGATCAACATCGGATCCAGCAAGGGGCCCTGGCAGGAGATCGGCGACCACCTTGATGCTCGGATCGGCGAGACGGCTCGACGGGTCGGCCTGGACTTCAGCCGCGGCGCCGACCTGGACGAAGCGATGGCCGCACTCGGCGCCCGTGCTCGCGAGCTCCCGACCGTGTGGCAGGAGAGCGACCTGACGATGGCGCGGTACTTCGGGGAGGTCGAGGCCGGCGTCTATTCATGGACCTGGAACGTCCTGCCGGATCTGTTGGCCGAGGCCGTCGCGGAGACGAAGGCGTGGGGTGGCGACCGGTTCGGGGACTTCGACCGGGTCCTCGAGCCACGATCCCCGAGCGTGTGGCGCGCCTACGACCTTCCCTGACCCCCCGCATGAGCGCTCGTCGGTCGGTATCCTTGTGCCCTCCCCGATGCGGGGCGGGTTCCATCACGAGGAGGAGCTCCCGGTGCCCATCGCCGAGGTCGAGAAGATCTGGATGGATGGCGAGCTCGTGGATTGGGCGGATGCCAAGATCCACGTGCTCTCGCACGCGCTGCACTACGGCAGCGGGGTCTTCGAGGGTATCCGGGCGTACGAGACAGCCCGGGGCGGGGCGGTGTGGCATCTGGAGGAGCACCTCCACCGCCTCTTCCGGAGCGCGAAGCTCTATCACATGGACCTCTCCTTCTCCCACGACGAGCTCGTGCGGGCGACCAAGGACTTGATCCGGGTCAACGGTCTGACCAGCTGCTACGTCAGACCGATCGCCTTCCGCGGGTACGGCGAGATGGGCGTGAACCCGCTCAACGCACCCGTCAACGTGAGCATCGCGGTCTGGCCGTGGGGCGCGTACCTGGGGGAGGACGCGCTCGAGCAGGGCGTGCGGATCAAGATCAGCAGCTGGCGGCGGAACTCCCAGAACGCCCTGCCCGCCGCCGCCAAGGCGGACGGCCAGTACATCAACAGCGTCCTGGCGAAGGTCGAGTCGCTCAAGGCTGGTTACGACGAGGCCATCATGCTCAACGAGGCGGGCTTCATCACGGACGGGTCGGGTGAGAACGTCTTCATCGTCCGCGACGGTGTCCTGTTCACCCCGCCGACCCAGGCCGGGTGCCTCGACGGCATCACGCGTGGCAGCGTGATCACGCTGGCTCGGGAGCGCGACTACGTCGTCCGTGAGGAGAACCTCGTTCGCACCGACCTCTACAACGCGGACGAGTGCTTCTTCACCGGGACGGCGGCCGAGCTCACCCCGATCCGCGAGGTCGACGACCGGCAGGTCGGGGCCGGCCACCGCGGAGCCGTGACCAAGGAGCTGCAGGACGCGTTCTTCGCCGCGACCAAGGGCGAGGACCCGCGCCACACCGACTGGCTCACCTACGTCGACGACTGAGACCTGCGTGGATCACGAGCTGTCGACGGATTCTGAGGCCACCTACCGCCTTCCGCGGAGCGTGACCCCATCACGCTACGACCTCACCCTGGAGCCCTCCCTCGATACGGCCACGTTCGAGGGCCACGAAGCGATCGCCGTGACCGTGCACGAACCGGTGACCGAGATCGTCCTCAACGCGAAAGAGCTCGAGGTCCTGGACGGTTCGCTCGAGGCTGCGGACGGCTCCGCGATCGACCTGGAGAAGGTCGTCCTGGACGCGGGCTCGGAGCGGGTGACCCTCGGACTCGCGGACACGGCGACGCCGGGGGAGTGGAATCTTCGGCTCCGGTTCCGCGGCACGCTCAACGACAGGATGGTCGGCTTCTACCGATCGCGGTACGACGACGAGGGCGCCTCGTACGTGATCGCGGCCACCCACTTCGAGGCGACCGACGCGAGGATGTGTTTCCCGTGTTGGGACGAGCCCGACCTCAAGGCGACCTTCGGCGTGACGGTCGTCGCGGCCGATGGGTTGACGGCGCTGTCCAACGCGCCGGAGATCGAACGGAGGTCGCTCCCCGACGGCCGGGTCAGGGTCCGGTTCGCCGACACCATGATCAT
>VAYF01000196.1 GCA_005883885.1 Actinomycetota bacterium
CAGACGCCGTACATCCCGGTCGAGCTCCACCTCGGCGACGGCAAGACGGCGAACCCCGCAGGAGGGACGTCCGGGTTCCAGCCGGCGAAGTTGAACCCGGGCACGGGGATCGGGATCCTCGTGGTGTTCGCGGCGAACCCGAACCTCATCTGCAGCGTCTTCACCGACACATCGGAGGGCAGCGGCACCGAGATCCGATCGTTCACCCTGAAATACACGACGTACGGCATCCCCGATTCGCAGACGCTCGACGTCGGGCGCACGCTCGTCTCCGTCGCCCGGCCGACCCGCACCGGATGCGAGCAAACGATCAACGGCTGAGCGGACGCGGCAACCTCTCTCCGGGCTTCGGACCGGCGCGACTATGCTGCCTGTGTGCCCCTCTATCGGCTCGAAGAGCCTTCCCCGCCGCTCACCGCACCCGTCGTCGTGGCCGCGTTCGATGGCTGGATCGACGCGGCGGGGGCGGCCAGCAGCGCCGCGGATCAACTCGCGGACGACGGCACGCTATTGGCCACGTTCGAGGGCGACGTGCTGTTCGACTATCGCTCACGACGTCCCACGCTCGACGTGGTCGACGGCACACTGACGCGCCTCGTGTGGCCCACGCTCGAGCTCCACCGGCGAGGCGCGTCGGGGCGCGACCTCCTGGTGCTCCACGGCGCCGAGCCGGACTTCCGCTGGAAGGAGCTCGCGAACGACATCCTCGAGCTCTGCCTGCGGCTCGGCGTCGTGGAATGGGTGAGCCTCGGCGCGATCCCCGCCGCCGTGCCGCACACGCGACCCGTTCCGGTGATGGCGACCGCCTCCGCCGAGGGCGCGCTGCACGAGGCGGAGACCAAAGGACCTCCAGGTCTGCTGCGCGTCCCGAGCGCCGGGCTCTCCGCGATGGAGGTCGTCGTGAGCGGCAGCGGCATCCCCGCCGTCGGGTTCTACGCGCAGGTCCCCCACTACGTCGGCGGCCCGTACGCGGCCGCGACGCTCGCGCTGCTCCAGCACCTCTCCCGTCATCTGCGGATCGAGCTTCCGCTCGACGCGCTGAACGAGGACGCGATGACCCAGCGCGAGCGGTTGGATGCCGCCGTCGCGGGTGACGACGACGTCCGTGCGATCCTGCTGCAGCTCGAGAGCGCCAGCGAAGAGGAGCTCCCTTCCGGTGATGACCTCGCCGCCGAGATCGAGCGCTACTTGCGGAACGAGGGCCCCGGCACGATCCCCCCGTCGTAGACGCGCTTCAGGCGTCGGGCCGTGCGGGTGGGGCGTTCCCATCGGTCGGCGCGTCGGCGAGGATGCGCTCGTACTCGCGGACGTGATGCCAGGGGATCCCGATCCGGCGCACCATGACGGTCCCGCGTGCGGTGTCGACGACATCCTCGAGCAGCATCGTCACCGCGAACGAACTGGTCTCGAACCCGTCCGCCGACACCGTGTACTCCTCGGCGGCGCCGTGCACGTCGTCGATGACGAGCCGCACGCGCGCCGATACCCGATACTCCTCGGCGAACTCCTTCGGCGGCAGATCCCATCCGTAGCGACGAACGCGGTGCCACGGGATGAACCGGCGTCCGATCGCGACCCCGCGCTCGGCGGCTTCGAAGTCGGCCGCCGAGGTCTGGATCGTGGAGCTCCCCCCTCCCGGCTCGTCGACGAGCACGGTCACCACGCCGCTCGCGATCCCCGTCTCCAAGGTCCGTACCGGGTCCATCGAACCACCCCCTCCGTGGGGAGCGTACGTCGCTCGATCCGTCCGTGCGACGGACGTTCGGCCCGAAACCCGTTGAGTCCATCGGCCCTGCTAAGGTTCGAGCGCAGACGCGTCGCAGAGGCGAAGTCCGGTCGGAAACCGGCGCTGTCCCGCAACTGTGAGCCCGGAATGGGCGAGCCAGGCCGCCCTCGGCGACGCACCGGCTGAACGAACCCTCGTGGCAAGGGGGAACCGGCCGCCGGGCGCGCCGCCCGGAGACGACCCCCGAGCTCAGGGGTCGTTCCGATGGGCGCGCGGACGCCTGGAAAGGAGTTGCCCCCATGGGCACGACCCTCACTCGGGTCGCATCGTTGCTCGTCGTCTGTTCCGTTTCGGTCACGATGGCGGGTCCCGCATCGGCGGTTGTCACGGACCCGCAGCGAGCGCATCGCGCGATGGGCTACGTCGGAGCGCAGCAGCAGACGAACGGTTCGTTCCCAGGTTTCTCGGCGATCGGCTCGACGGCCGACGCCGTGCTCGACATGGCGGCGACGGGGTACGGCGACGAAGCCACCGCGATCGCGTACCTCCGTCGACAGGTTCGCCGCGGCCACGTCTCGACGGTCGGCCTGACCGCGAAGGTCGTCATGGCGGCGGTGGCGGCCGGGCACGACCCGTCCACGTTCGCCGGAACGAACCTGCTCGGACACCTCACCGACGCCGAGCGTGCGAGCGGCCGGTTCGGCGACGCGACGGTGTTCGATCAGGCGCTGGCGATCCTCGCGATCAAGGCCTCCGGCCAGACGCCGGATGCGATGGCCGCGACCTGGCTGGCGGACGCGCAGTGCCCGGACGGGGGCTGGCAGTTCGACCGGCCGCACCGCGTGAGCGAGAACGGGCACTGCCGCGACGTGAACGACGCGGGAGACTTCTTCCGGTCGGACACGAACACGACCGCATACGCCGTGATGGCGCTCGAGGGACTCGGGGCCCCGGCACGCGATCCGTTCACGTTCTTCGCGGCGTTCCGCGACCCGACGTACGGTGGATGGGGCTACACCTGGGGATTCCGCAGGACGGATGCGAACTCGACCGCGCTCGTGATCCAGGCGTTCACCGCCGACGGTCGTCCTCTCCCCAAGGGTGCCATGGGCGCCCTTCGGCGCCTGCAGTACCGCTGCGGCGCGGTCGCCTATTCGTTCACGGACGCCGGGAGGCGGACCGGGAAGGACGTGGGCGCATCGATCGGCGCCGTGCTGGGGTTCCTCCGCGACCCGCTGCCCGTCACCCCCGTCGCGCTCGGAACGCCTTGGGCGACGACGTGCCGACCGTAGCGACGATCATGCTCCGGCGTCTGGTCGCGGCCGCGGTCGTGGTGGTCGCCGCCCTGATCCCGGTGAGCTTGCCGGCGGTCACCGGGGCGGCGCCCGCATGCGCGGCCGCGACCGGACCGCACGCCGCGCTCGTGATCGACGGTGGGGCGGGCGTTCGCTCCTTCTGCGTCGCGCTGGACGCGACGACCGTAAGCGGTATCCATCTGATCGAGCTGGCGGGCGTCCAGGATCACCTCTCGTACGGGTTCGGCTCGGGTGGACAGGCCGTCTGTCGCCTGGCAGGCGTGGGCCCGCAAGGTGACGATTGCTTCGCCGACTACCCGCGGTACTGGGGGTACTGGCACGGCGATGGGCATGGGGGATGGACCTGGTCCTCCAGCGGCGCCGCCTCCGCACGCGTGGGCGACGGCGCCCTCGATGGATGGGTCTGGGGATCCGGTGACTCGGGCGCGACCCACCCGAAGCCGCCGCCGACCGCGATCGATGACGTGTGCGTCCCCGAGGCGACTCAGGCGACATCACCGTCTCTTTCGCAGGCAACGCCTGTCGCTCCGGCCCCGAGCCCGGGGGCCCGCTCCTCCGTCGCGCCGGTCTCCACCGGCCCCAGCGATCCGGGGACGACCCGGTCGGCGAAGCCCTCGAACGAGGGCATCGGGAAGACCTCGGCGCCCACGCCCCCGACGGAGGGAGCGCTGGCGGCGGCACCGGGTCCGCCGCCAACGAACGGCGACCCCGGAGCCGGGCTGCTCGTAGCCCTCGTGCTCGGGGCTGCGCTCGCCGGCGGCGGATGGCTTCGGATCCGGACGTCGCGGCGGAGACGGAACGTCGGGTGATGGATCGCCGCGCCGTGCGCTCGTTCCTTCCGCTTGTTCCTGACCGGGGCGATGGTCGCCGTCGCCCTGCGGACGGCGCTCGTCTTCTTCGGAACGGTCAGCGCGGCGAACACGACGTTCTCGTTCCTCGAGGGGCTCCGGCTGGGCACGATCCTCGTGATCTTCGGCACGTTCAACGCCGTCACCGATCCCTTCGGTCTCGTTCGGATGGCGCCGCGGCACTTCCACGAGCCGGCGCTCGCCGCCGCGCTCGCGTTGTCGATCGCTCCCAGGACGGTCGCGGGCGTCGGGCGCGTGCGCGACGCCCAGCGGATGCGGGGGATCCGCATCCACGGTGCGCGCGCGCTTCCGGCGCTCGCCGTGCCGGTCCTCGAACGCGGGATGGAGGAGGCGCACACGCTTGCGGAGTCGATGGACGCGCGCGGCCACGGAGCCGGCCGCCGCTCGCGCTACCGGCCGCAGCCCTGGACGGGCGCGGCCCTCCTGATCGCCGTCCCCGCGATCGCCGCCGCGGCGACCTTCCTCGCCGCATCGGTCGGCGGCTGGGCGATCCTGCATCCGCAGACCTCGCCGATCGTGTGGCCCGAAGCCCACCCCCTGCTCCTCGCTGCGGTCGGTTCGCTCGCGGCTCCCGGCCTCGTCGGACGGCCGGAACGGTGAGCGACGCGCTCCGCTTCGACGGGGTCACCTACACCTATCCCAAGGGGGCGCGTCCGGCGATCGAGGACGTCGACCTCGCGATCGACGAAGGCTCGTTCGCCCTGGCCGTGGGTCCGACGGGGTCGGGCAAGTCGACCTTGCTCCGCGCCGCGAACGGGTTGGTGCCGCAGTTCACCGGCGGAACCTTCACCGGACACGTCTCGGTGGACGGACGCGACACGCTCGCGCATGCGCCGCGGCGGCTCGCCGACGTCGTGGCCTTCGTCCCCCAGGATCCAGGTGCCTCGTTCGTGCTCGATCGCGTCGAGGACGAGCTCGCCTACGGGATGGAGAACCTGGGCGTGGACCCGGTGCACATGCGGCGCCGGGTCGAAGAGACCCTCGACCTGCTGGACCTCGCCGGCCTCCGCGACCGCAGCGTGCGAACCCTCTCCGGCGGCGAGCGCCAGCGCGTCGCGATCGCCGCAGCGCTCGCGGCCGGGCCTCGGATCCTGGTCCTGGACGAACCGACCTCGCAGCTCGATCCGCAGGGTGCGGAGGATGTGATGGCGGCACTCCAACGTCTGGTGCACGACCACGGCATGACGGTGCTCCTCGCCGAGCACCGTCTGGAGCGGGTCGCCGGGTGGGTCGACGTGGCGATCGGGTTCGACCATGGTCGGGTGCGCTCCGGCACCCCGGCCGACGTGATGGGTCACCTCGGGGCCGGGCCGCCGGTCACACGCCTCGGGCGGATGCTGGGGTGGGATCCGCTCCCGCTGACCGTGCGTGCGGCTCGGGCCGCCGCGGCGGCCGGATCGCGGCCGGCCCTCCCGCCGCGCGATGTGGCGAGGAACCGCGATGGACATGGACCGGTCGTCGCGGAGGTTCGGGGTGTCAGCGCCTCCTACGCGGAAGCGACGGTGGTCCGCGATCTCGACCTCGATGTGCACGAGGGCGAGGTGCTCGCGGTCATGGGTCGCAACGGTGCCGGGAAGTCGACGCTGCTGCGGGTGCTGGCCGGGATCCACGAGCCGTCCGGAGGTCAGGTCCGGGTCCTCGGCTCGAAGCCCCGTCCCGGCGTCGACGTCGGTCTGTGCCCGCAGGAGGCGGACGAGCTGCTGTTCAACGACTCGGTCGAGCACGAGGTTCGGGCGACCCTCGTGGCGCGCGGCGAGGCCGGCGATGCCGGCCCGTGGCTCGCCGCCCTGGGCATCGCCGGCCTCGCCGCGCGCCACCCGCGGGACCTGTCGGCGGGCCAGCGCCTGCTGGTCGCCACGGCGGCCGTCGCGGCGACCGACGCGCCGCTCCTCGCCCTGGACGAGCCGACCCGCGGGCTGGATCCCGCATCCAAGGAGCGGCTGATCGGGTTCATCCGCGCCCACGCGATCGCGGGCCGAGCGGCCGTCGTGGCGACGCACGACGTCGAGCTCGCGGCCGCGGTCGCCACCCGCGTGGTGATCCTCGCGGGTGGCGAGTTGATCGCCGACG
The DNA here is from genome assembly GCA_005883885.1 of Actinomycetota bacterium. GTDB lineage: Bacteria > Actinomycetota > UBA4738 > UBA4738 > HRBIN12 > AC-51. The sequence goes on from VAYF01000196.1 coordinate 5,982, forward strand.
GCGAGCCCGGATCGGTGCTCGGCGACTCCCGCGTCTTCGCTCCGCAGATGACCCGGGTGTTCGGGCCCGGATGGCTCACCCCTGAGCAGGTGGCGGAGGCGCTGACGTGACCACTCGATCCGCGCTCGGTCTCCAGACGCGGGTCGCGGACGTTCACGAGGCCGAGGTTCGCGAACGGCGCACGGTCCTGGTCCCGGGGATGCGGATCGCGCTCCTCGTCCTCGCGAACGTGATCGGTCTGCTGGCCTTCGTCTGGCCGTTCCTGCTCCCGTCCGTCGCCCGGCGCGTTGCCGAGGATCACCAGGGGGACGGCCCATGGATCGTGGCGGCGCTCGGCGCGATCCTGCTCGCGCTCCTGTTCCTCGAGCTCGGCCGCGGTGGGCTCGGACCGAAGACGGTCGCGCTCCTCGGCGTGCTGGGCGCCACGATGGTCGCACTCCGGCTCCCGGGGTTCGTGGCCGGGTTCAGCGCGCTGTTCATCGTCGTGCTCGTCGCGGGCAACTCGCTCGGACCGGGGTTCGGGTTCCTGCTCGGCTGCATCGGGATGTTCGCGAGCGGGATCTTCGTCGGCGGGCTCGGGCCCTGGCTGCCGTTCGAGATGGTGGCGGTCGGATGGGTGGGCGCCGGCGCGGGATTGCTGCCGCACGGCCGATCGTGGCGGACACGGATCGCCTGGCTCGCCGCCTTCGGGTTCGCGAGCGGCTACCTCTACGGACTCGTGATGGAACTCTGGTTCTGGCCGTTCCTCACCGACGGCTCGGCCCTCGCCTGGGACCCGGGTGGCGGCGCGTTGATGAACGTCCGACACTACCTCGCGTTCTACGTGGTCGACGGTCTGACCTGGGACACGTTCCGAGCGGTGGGCAACGTCGTCCTGGTCATCGCGATCGGCAGGCCCGTGCTGGCCGCGCTCGACCGGGCGGCGCGTCGGATGCAGCTGCACGTGGGATGACGGGAGCACCACGAGCACCGCGGCGGAGCGACGCCGGGTAGCATCCCGTCATGCCCGAGGCCCCCACCGAGCGCGCCCGCGTCCACCGGCTCCCCGAACGGGCCGCGTACGACCGCGAGACGATCGAGGCGATCTTGGATGAGGCCCTGATCTGCCACGTCGCCTGGACCGACGGCGACGGCCGAGCTCGGGCGCTTCCCACGATCCACGCGCGGGTCGGGGATACCCTCTACCTGCACGGCTCGCGCGCCGCTCGTGCCTGGAGGGCGGTCGCCGGCGGCGCCGAGGTCTGTGTCGTCGCCACGATCGTCGACGCGCTGGTCCTCGCGCGGAGCGCCTTCCATCATTCGATGAACTACCGGAGCGTGGTGCTCTACGGACACGGCCGCGAAGTGACCGACGCCGACGAGCTGGTGACGGCGGCGAGGGCGATCACACACCACGTCCTGCCGGGCCGGGAGGCAGAGGCGCGGATGCCGACGGCCGAGGAGTTCAAACAGACCATCCTGTTCGCGATCCCGATCGCCGAGGCCTCCGCGAAGGTCCGCACGGGCCCGCCCAAAGACGATGCGGCCGACCTCGAGCTCCCGATCTGGGCCGGTCTCGTCCCGCTCGAGACCAGCGGCGGGCCGCCGGCACCCTCCCCAGATCTCCTGCAGGGGATCGCCGTTCCGGCCCACGTCGCCCAACCGCGTCGCCCCTGAGCCCAACCGGCTGGACAGCCTGCTGCCCTCGTGGTACACATATATCGGTCCGATATACTCGTCCGATATATCGAAATGAGATAGACATGTTGGAACTCGCGATACTCGGCCTCTTGAAGGAACGGCCGATGCATGGCTACCAGCTCTCCCGAGAGCTCACGGGCCAGCTGGGCGGCCTCTGGAAGGTGTCGTACGGGTCTCTCTACCCCACCCTCAAGCGCCTCGAGCGCGAGGGCGCGGTCGAGCAGGTGCCCGGCACCAGCGCCGGGACGGGACGCAAGCGTCTCGTCTACCGGATCACCCCGTCCGGTGAGCAGCTCTTCCTCAAGCTGCTCGAGGAACCACCGTCCGACACCCAGGCGGAGGATGCTCGGTTCCGGATCCGCCTGGCGTTCTTCCGGTACCTCCCGCCCGAGACCCGGATCCGTCTGCTCGATCGGCGCCGCGCCGCGCTCGCGGAGCGACTCGAGGCCGTCAAGGCCGCGATCGCGGCCGCGGTCGGCGTTGAGGACGACTACCAACGAGCGCTCATGGAGCACGGACGCGCGGCGACCGAAGCGGACGTCGCGTGGCTGGCTGGATTGATCCAGCAGGAGCGCACCAAGTACGGCATCACCGCCCCCGTGGGGCAGAGGCGACGCGCGTCCGCGAC
>VAYF01000041.1 GCA_005883885.1 Actinomycetota bacterium
ATCAAGGCGCCCGTCGCGGGGATCGCGATGGGCATGATCGCCGACGACGGGCAGTTCGTAACCCTGACCGACATCCTGGGTGCCGAGGACGCGCTGGGAGACATGGATTTCAAGGTGGCCGGAACCAGCGAGTTCGTCACCGCGATCCAGCTCGACATGAAGGTGTCGGGGATGCCGGCCGACGTCCTGGCCGGTGCGCTCCAGCAAGCGAAGGAGGCGCGGCTGCAGATCCTCGATGTGATGCTTGCCGCGCTCCCCGCTCCGCGCGACGAGGTCAGCTCCAAGGCGCCGCGGATCATCACGATCCAGATCCCGGTGGACAAGATCGGCGAGGTGATCGGGCCGAAGGGGAAGAAGATCAACGAGATCATCGCGATGACGGGTGCCGACATCAACATCGAGGACGACGGCACGGTCTTCATCGGTTCGCGAGAGGCAGAGGGGACGGACGAGGCGGCTCGCATGATCGAGGAGATCGCCAACCCGCGTCCCGTCCTGGTAGGCGAGACCTACGAGGGCATCGTCGTGAAGACCACGACGTTCGGGGCGTTCGTGAACCTGGTGCCCGGTCGCGACGGACTCGTCCATATCTCGAAGCTCGGGCGCGGCAAGCGGCTCTCCACCGTCGAGGAGGCGGTCAAGGAGGGCGACCGGCTGACCGTCCTGGTCGAAGACGTCGACCCGCAAGGGAAGATCAGCCTGAAGCCGGTCGGTCCCGAGTGGGAGGTGCCCGAGGGCACCCAGGTCGAGCCCGCTGGGGAGCGGCGCGACCGGGGCGGCGACCGCGGTCGGGACCGTGGGCCGCGTGGTGACCGGGGCGACCGTCACGGGCGCCGGTTCCGCGATGGCGGCGGCGCCCGCCAGGACGGCTGAACCCCGGCATCATGCCGATCTCGCGCACCGAGTTCAGCTCGGGGCTGCGGGTCGTGACGGAGCGGATGCCCAGCATCCGCTCCGTCTCGATCGGTTTCTGGGTCCTCGCGGGATCGCGGGACGAGCGTCCCGCGATCAGCGGCCACTGCCATTTCCTCGAGCATCTGTTGTTCAAAGGGACCGCGACGCGCACGGCGCTCGACATCGCCGAGGCGTTCGATGCGGTCGGCGGGGATGTCAACGCCTTCACGGCGAAGGAGTACACCTGCTACTACGCGCGCGTGCTCGACCGCGATCTGGAGCTGGCGGTCGATCATCTGGCAGACATGTTGCGGCACTCGACCATCCGGGCGGAGGATCTCAAGGCCGAGAGCCAGGTGATCCTGTCCGAGATCGACATGCACGACGACTCCCCGGAGGACGTGGTTCACGATCTGTTCACCCGGACCTTGTGGCCGGGCCACCCGCTCGGCCGGCCGATCCTCGGGACGCGAGAACGGATCCGCGCGGCGACGCGCGGATCCGTTCGCGGCTTCTACCGCCGTCACTACATCCCCGGCCAGCTCGTGGTCGCGGCGGCCGGCAACGTGCGCCACGAGGATCTGGTTCGGATGCTCACCGAGCGGATGGATGCCGGTCGCGAGCTCTCGGCCCGAGGCCGCTCCACGTGGCGGTTGCGCGATACGCCCCGACCTCCGAAGCCCTCGGGGGACCAGCACGTGCAGCGGAAGAAGACGGAGCAGGCGCACATCGTCGTCGGGACGAACGGCTTGTCGCGATCGGATCCGGAACGGTTCGCGTTCCTGATCGTCAACACGGCGCTCGGTGGCGGGATGTCGTCGCGACTCTTCCAGGAGATCCGCGAGAAACGGGGGCTCGCGTACACGGCGTACAGCTTCCACTCGCAGTTCGCCGAGATCGGGCTGTTCTCGGCCTACGCCGGCACCACGCCGGGGAAGGCTCGCGAGGTCTTCGGGTTGATGCGCGCACAGATCGAAGCGGTCCGCGACGGGGACCTCAACGCGGAGGAATTCGAACGTGCGAAGGGCCACGTGAAGGGCTCGACCGTCCTGTCGCTGGAAGACCCCGGCGGCAGGATGTCGCGGCTCGGGAAATCCGAGATCGCGAACGGCGAGATCCTCACGGTGGACGAGATCCTTCGTCGCGTCGAGCGGGTCTCGCTCGATGATGCCCGCCGCATCGCCCACCGGGTACTGTCGCAACCGATGACGCTGACGGTGCTGGGGCCGGTGACGCCTTCCTCGTTCGCGGGGGCGCTCGTGTGACGACCGTCGGGGTGCTCGGCGCCGCCGGCCGCATGGGCCGCGAGGTCTGCCGGGCCGTGGACGCGGCCGATGACCTGACCCTGATCGCGGCGGTCGATCCTCATCACCAAGGCATCGCGCTCGGCGACCTCGTCGTCGCCGGATCCACGGACGAGCTCGAAGGCGTCGATGTCGCGGTGGACTTCACGACCCCCCGGTCGGTGATCGGGAACGCGCGGTCGTGTCTCGGTCACGGGATCCACATGGTGATCGGCACGACGGGGATCGGCGAGGACGGGCTCGAAGAGATCCGCAGGCTCACCGGATCGGGCGATGTCAACGCGATCGTCGCTCCGAACTTCGCGATCGGCGCCGCGCTGATGATGCGGTTCTCGGAACAGGCTGCTCGGCACTTCGATGCGGCCGAGGTGATCGAGCTGCACCACGACCAGAAGGTGGATGCTCCGAGCGGCACGGCGATCACGACGGCGCAACGGATAGGCGCCGCGCGCGCCGGGGCGTGGGAAGCCCCGGCCGGCGACGCCTCGCACCCCGGCGCGCGCGGCGCCGACGTTGAGGGGATCCGCGTCCACGGTATCCGGCTCCCGGGCCTCCTCGCTCACCAGGAGGTGATCTTCGGAAGCCCCGGCCAGACCCTCGTCCTCCGCCACGACACGATCGACCGGAGCGCGTTCATCCCGGGGATCCTGCTGGCGATCCGCACGGTCGCGGACCGGCCCGGGCTCACGGTTGGTCTCGACGCCCTGTTGGACTAACCGCGGGTTCCCTCGACGATGAAGGCGACACCGATCAGCGCGAGCGCTACGGCGAGTGCGGTCCGGATCCACCGCAACCCTCGTTCGCCCAGCACCCGTCGTCCACCGCTCCCAAGGATCGTGAACGTCAGATCCGAACAGCTGACACCGACGGCCATGGCCAGCGCGGCCGCGAGCGCGGTACCCGTTCCGCGATCGGACGTCACCTTCGCCATCAAGGCCGACGCGGTCGTCGCGAAGAAGGCCCATGCGCCGGGATTGAGGATCACCGAGGCGATCCCCTTCAAGGTCGGCCCGAGCCGGCCGACCGTGACCGGAGGGAGGTCGCCGCCCACCGGTGCTCGACCTTCGATCAGGATCGACCGGAGCTCGACGCCGCCGATCCACAGCAGGAAGAGACCACCGACCACCTGCAGCGTCCTGATGGTCCCGGGCCCGGGCGCGAGGGACGAGAACCCCAGCGCGAGGGCGACGAGGATGCCGAGCAGCGTCAGGTTCGCACCGAGCATCACGCGCAGGCCTCCCTCGAGCCCGCGCTTCGCCGTCTCCGACAGGATCAACGTCTGCACCGGGCCGGGGGCCGCGCCCAACGCGAAGCCGAGGGCGAACGCGCCCCCGATCGCGCCGCCGCCCGGACTCATCGAGCGGTGGATCCCGGCAGTCGCAGCTCCTGGACCTCGATGTCGCCGTCGTCGCGCAACGTGATGAGCAGGCCCTCGCACTCGCGCATCGGTTCCACCTCATGACCGGTCAGTCCGAGCGCCGCTCGCTCGACGAACGGTGTGTGGCTGATCGCGAGCCCGCGACCACCTTCGGGGACCCGCTCGAGCAGGGAACCGATCCCGGTGGCCATGCCCTCGGGTGATCCCTCCGTCGGATCCTTCCCGGCGAGTCCCGGCACGACGGAGTGCGCGAGGGGGAGCTGCTGTCCGGCTCCCCGGAGCAACCACGCGACGGTCTCCGCCGCACGTGCGGCCGGCGAGACGAAGACGGCCGCGTACACGATGTCCTGTTGCGAGCGGCCGACCTCCATCGCGCGAGCTCGCCCGGCATCCGATAACCGATCCGCGGACGGGTCGCGCGGCGCATGGCGACGAAGCTCGAGCTGTCTCATGGCCCGGAGCATCTCGAACGGCCCGGCGATCCGTCTACCGGCTCATCGGCTCGCTCTCGCCGGCCTGCCAGCGTGCGAGCACGAAGAGCAGATCGCTCAGCCGGTTGAGGTATCGCCGAACCTCGGGGTTCACCGTTCGCTGTGCCGCTTCGAGCTCCACGACGTGTCGTTCGGCGCGCCGGACGACCGCGCGCGCGACGTCCATGGTCGCCGATGTCGGGTTCGCACCGGGGACGATGAATGCCTCGGGGAGCGGTCGCTCGGTGACGAGGTCGTCGATCCTCCGCTCCAGTCGGGCCACCATCATCGAGGACACCAACGAGACGTCGGGCTCGAGCTTCTTCCGCTCCTTCGGATTGCATGCCAGGTCGGCGCCGACCACGAACAGCTCCCGTTGCAGGGCGAGCAGGTCACCGGCCAGTGCCTCGTCCTCGCAGAGCGACCTGGCCAGCCCCAGCATCGCGACGGCCTCATCGGTCGTGCCGTACGCCTCCGTGACCAGGTCCGACTTCGGAACGCGGCCCCCGTAGAGGAGCCCGGTGGTGCCGTCGTCTCCCGTCTTCGTGTAGATGCGCGGCATGGGCGGCTAGCATAGGCCGGTCCGGCGCCGTCCCCGCGGCGCCACGAAGGAGGCGTCGCCCATGGCCGGCACGTTCGGCTCCGTCGTCACCGCGATGGTGACGCCGTTCGGTGAAGATCATGCGCTCGACCTCGACCGTGCCCAGGAGCTGGCGTCCTGGCTCGTCGGGAACGGCTCCGATTCGGTCGTCGTCGCCGGTTCCACGGGCGAGTCGCCGACCGTCACGCACAAGGAGAAGGCCGATCTCTTCCGCGCGGTGGGCGAGGCGATCACCGGCACGGGCAAGCTGATCTGTGGCACCGGGACGTACTCCACGGCCGAGACGCTCGCGCTCACGCAGGCGGCCGAAGACGCGGGGGCCGACGGGATCCTCGTGGTGACTCCGTACTACAACAAACCACCGCAACGAGGCTTGATCGCACATTTCGAGCATGTCGCCGACGCGACGGAGCTTCCGATCATCGTCTACAACATCCCCGGCCGGACCGCGACCCGCATCGAGCACGACACGCTGCTGCGGCTCGCCGAGCGCGCGAACATCGTCGCCGTCAAGGACTCGACCGGCGACTTCCAGGGCATCTCCCGTCTGATCGCGGAAGCACCCGACGGCTTCGAGGTCTACTCGGGCGATGACTGGGCGACGTTCGGCTACCTGTGCCTCGGTGCGGTGGGGGTCGTGAGCGTGGCGAGTCACCTGGTCGGGCCGCAGATCCGGCAGATGATCGAGCTCATCGAGACGGGTGACGTGCCGGCCGCTCGGAAGATCCACGAGACGCTGTCGCCCCTGTTCAACGCGCTCTTCGTGACGTCCAACCCGATCCCGCTCAAGGCGGCGCTCCAGATGGTCGGGCGTTCCTGCGGCGAGCCTCGGCTGCCGTTGGTCCCCGCGACGAGCGACGAGCGTGACCGCGTTCGCAAGGCACTGGAGGACGCCGGTCTCCTTGCCTGACAGCTGCCGGCTCATCTTCCTCGGCGGTATCGGCGAGGTCGGTCGGAACATGGCCGCCCTGGAGCTCGACGGCCGGCTCCTGATCCTGGATGTCGGCCTGTCGTTCCCTTCGGCGGACATGCCGGGGATCGACCTTGTCCTGCCCGACATGGAGTACGTGCGTGACCGGGCGGGTGACGTCGAGGCGATCACGCTCACGCACGGGCACGAGGATCATGTGGGAGCGCTCCCATACCTGTTGCGTGACCTCGGTCGTCGGGTTCCGATCTACGGGACCGCGTTCACGCTCGAGCTCCTCAAGGGCAAGCTGGAAGAGCACGAGGTGACCGATCTCGTGGAGCCACGTGTGGCCGTCCCCGGCGGGGGAGCCCAGGCGGGTCCGTTCCGGATGCGCTTCTTCCACGTGACGCATTCGATCCCCGACGGGATGGCCGTCGCGGTCGACACGCCGCACGGTTCCGTCCTGCACACCGGCGACTTCAAGCTCGATCAGACCCCGATCGACGGCCAACCCACCGACCTGCACGGCATCGCGGAAGAATCGGGTCGCGGCGTCCATCTGCTCCTCTCGGATTCGACCAACGCCGAGACGCCGGGACACACCGCGAGCGAGCGGAGCGTCGGCCCGGTCCTTCGTGACATCGTCGCTCGGGCGCCCGAGATCGTCGTCGTCGCGTGCTTCTCCAGCCACATCCACCGGATCCAGCAGGTGGTCGATGCCGCGCTCGCCGATCAGCGGGTCGTCTGCTTCCTGGGGCGGTCGATGCAGAACTCGGTCCGGGCGGCTCGCGAGCTGGGGATCCTGCGGGTGGACGACCAGGACGTGATCGACATCGAGGAGGTGGACAGCCTCGATCCCGGCCGTGTGGTGATCGCATGCACGGGTTCGCAAGGCGAGCCGTACAGCGCGCTGAGCCTGATGGCCGCGCGCGAGCACAAGTGGGTCAAGCTCAGCGAGGGCGACACCGTCGTGCTCTCCTCCAGCCTGATCCCGGGCAACGAGCCGGCGATCCACCGTGTCGTCGACTCGCTCTACCGGAGCGGCGCGGACGTGTACCACATGCCGGCCGACCCCGTGCACGCATCAGGTCACGCCGCCCAAGAAGAGCTCCGGCTCCTCCTGTCGCTCGTCAAGCCGAGTTGGTTCATCCCCGTGCACGGCGAGCGCAGACACCTGCAGCATCACGCGCGACTGGCGGAGGAGATCGGGATCCCGCGCGAACGGATCCTGATCTGCGAGGACGGCGACGTGATCGACGTCGGGCGCACGGTCACGAAGGTGGATCGGGTCCGAGCCGGCATGACGTTCGTGGACGGCCTCGGGATCGGAGATGTCGGCGGCGAGGTCCTTCGCGATCGGAGGAAGCTCGCCGGCGACGGCGTCGTCGTCGTCGTGGTCGGGGTCAACATGCAGACCGGCGAGGTCGTGAGCGGGCCCGACGTCGTCAACCGGGGGTTCGTCCACGACGGGACCTCGGCCGACATCCTTGAAGAGGCTCGCAAACGCGTCATGCTTGCATTCGAAGAGAGCGCGGAGGCCCACGTCACGGACCCATCTGCGTTGCAACAGAACGTTCGAAGGGTACTCAAGCGGTACTTCTTCGACGTGACGCAGCGGAAGCCCGTGATCCTGCCGGTGATCATGGAGGTGTAGGTGGCAACGAAGACGTCTCCCTCGCGGCGGTCGTCGCATCCCTCGAAGACCTCCACGGTCAGGGGCCGCTCGCGGCGCAGGAGGAAGGCGCCCGCGAAGCCGCCGAAGACCTCCGTCCGGCAGATCCTCTCCCCGCACGCGCGAGATGCTTCCGGGATCCTCCTGGTGGTCGTCGCGCTCCTCGCGGCGCTCGGCGTGTGGTTCGATGCGGCCGGCCCGGTCGGGGACCTCCTCTCGTGGATGCTTCGCGGTTCTCTCGGCGTCGTCGCGATCGCGTTCCCAGTCGTCGGCATCTACTGGGGGACCCTGCTCCTGCGGGACGCGGCGAGGGAGGACCGGGTCAGGATGTTCATCGGATCCTCGGTGCTCGGTCTCGGTCTGCTCGGCATCGTCTCGCTGCTCGGTGGGAAACCGGGGCCCCGCGATGGCTATGACGCGGTCTCCGTGGCCGGCGGCGTGCTTGGCGCGGCCGTCGCGCATCCGTTGACGATCGTGATCTCGGCTGTGGGCGCGTTCATCGTTTGCATCGGGATAGGCGCCGTCGGGCTCCTCATCTTCACGGGGACGCCGATCGCGGCCGCCTCGCCGAGCCTCCGCGACTTCTTCACCGCGGCCGACATCGAGGAGGAAGACGAGCCCGTCCGACCGGTCGTGCGCGATGAGCCGAAGCGCACGCACCACCGCGCCGCCAAGCTCAGAGAGGCGTTCGGGCTCCTCGAGCTCGATCCGGACGACGAGGAGACGGTGATCGTTCCGGATCAGGATCTGGACGAGCGGGACGAACCAGCCCCCGCGCCGCTGCCGACGGGCCTGACCCGCACGATCGAAACGACGACCGGTCCCTACCAGCTGCCGCCGCTCGACCTGCTCCGGAGCGCTCCGCCGTCGAACGCCGACGTCCGCGACGAGCAGGATATGCAGAACGCACTCGAGCGCACGTTACAGACCTTCGGCGTGGACGCTCGGGTATCCGCCGCTCACCGGGGCCCCACGGTCACGATGTATGAGGTCGAGGTCGCGTCGGGCACCAAGGTCAACAAGGTCCTGCAGCTGGCGAGCGACATCGCGTACGCCCTCGCGACCCCCGACGTGCGCATCCAAGCGCCGATCCCCGGGAAGTCCGCGATCGGGATCGAGGTCCCCAACAAGCATCGGGATTTCGTGATGCTCGGGGACATCCTCCGGTCGAAGGCCGCCAAGGAGGCGACCCACCCGCTCGAGGTGGCGTTGGGCAAGGACATCCACGGGCGGGCCCGGATGGTCAACCTGGCGACCATGCCACATCTGCTGATCGCCGGGGCGACCGGCGCCGGCAAGTCCAGCCTCGTCAATTCGTTCATCACGTCGCTCCTCGCCCGGACCACACCGGAGGACGTCCGACTGGTGCTGGTCGATCCCAAGCGGGTCGAACTCAGTCATTTCGCCGACGTGCCGCACCTGCTCTCGCCGGTGATCGTGCACCCCAAGCGGGCGGCGGAGGCGCTCGGGTGGATCGTGCGGGAGATGGAGCAGCGCTACGAGCTGCTCGCCACGGCGGCGGTGCGGGACATCGATGGATACGAAGAGGGGTTGCGGGCCGGCACGCTTCGCGTGCCCCTCGGGCTCGAGCACCGGTTCGGCCATCTCCCGTTCATCGTGGTCGTGATCGACGAGCTCGCCGATCTGATGATGGTGGCGCCGCGGGCGGTCGAGGACGCGATCTGTCGGATCGCGCAGATGGCGCGCGCGGTGGGCATCCACCTTGTGGTCGCGACGCAACGTCCGTCGGTCGACGTGGTGACGGGCCTGATCAAGGCGAACATCCCCAGCCGGATCGCACTGATGACTTCCTCGCAGGCGGACAGCCGCGTGATCTTGGACATGAACGGCGCCGAGAAGCTCGTCGGCCACGGCGACATGCTCTTCGCCCCCTCGAGCATCTCGAAGCCGGTCCGGCTCCAGGGCGCCTGGGTGACCGAACAGGAGATCCGCGACGTCGCGGACTTCATCCGAGCCCAACGGGAAGCCGTGTACGAACGAACGGTCGAGGGCCTCGGGCTGCCGCCGGTCGAAGCGTCGGGTGAAGACCGCGGACTGGGATCGGACGATGACCTCCTGGAGCAGGCAGCGGAGCTCGTGATCCGATCGCGGCTCGGCTCCACGTCCATGCTCCAACGCAAGCTGAAGGTCGGGTTCGCACGCGCGGGCCGCCTGATGGACCTGATGGAGGATCAGGGGATCGTCGGGCCCGGCCAAGGCTCGAAGGCGCGCGACGTCCTGGTGACCTGGGAAGAATGGGAAGAGCGCGCGAGCGCCTGACTAGAGGGCACCGACGCGACGCGCGACCTGGAACAGCGTGTCGGCGTGTTGCTGGGGGTCGATCATGAGCGACCCGGCGGCGCCGACCTGGCGCTGCCAGTACCGATAGACATCCTCGGCGCGCCAGCTGCGGGACAGGGCGCCTCGGAAGCTCCGCGCCATCTCCGAGCCTTGCCAGATGGCCTGCGGAGCGACGATGAACCCGCCCCGCGTCCCGTCGATCGAGAGCCAGAACGCGCCGATCAGCCCCCAACGGCCGTCATCGAGGTCGCCGGAGACGAGGAGGAACCGGACCGGACCCTCGGCGAGGGCATCGGGTGCCGTGACCGGGTCCCGCAACGCGGCGAGCGGGAACAGCTCCTCGTTCTCGACGCGCCTGTCTTCCGGTTCCATCGCGTGCTCGCCCCTCCCCCTCGGCTGATGGTAGTCACCCGCCTGGGGGCTCGGTAGCGTCCGAAGGTCTCGTTCGCGAGCGGCGTCGGTCGTAGACCGGGCGCCGCTCGCGAACGAGGGAGCGCGCGTCCTCCGCGAGGATCGCGAACAGCACGTGGTCGCGCCAGCGCCCGCCGACCTTGACGTATCGACGCGCGTATCCCTCCTCGCGCCAGCCGGTCGAGCGGAGCAGCGCCAGCGAGCGCTCGTTGCCCGGCTGGACGTTCGCCTGAAGGCGATGGAGTCGGAGCTCGCCGAAGGCGTACCGGAACACGAGCGTCATCGCTTCGCGCATGTAGCCGTTGCCCGCGTGCGGGAGGAACGCGTAGTACCCGAGGTAGGCGTTGCGGAAGGACCCGTGATGGATCTGCGAGAGCGTGTAAACGCCGACGAGCGGATCTTCATGATCGACGACGACGGCGAGGGCATGACGGGCCGGGTGCACCTTGATGTAGGCGTCGAACGCGTCGGGGGTGTCCGGCGGATATGCCCAAGGATGGTGCAGCGCACGGCTCCGGGCGACCGCGTCGAGGAACGCTCCGCGGTCACCGGGGGTGAGCCGACGGAGCGTCGGCCGCCGCCGCACGGGAGTGGGCACCATCACGCGAGCGGAGTGTAGCCAGCCGATCCGGCGCTACCATCACGCCCGATGGCCGGCAACTCCGTTCGCCCGGCCTCGATCGGGGTCGGTCCTGCCCTCCGGCGCGCGCGCGAGATCGCAGGCATCACCCCTGACGAGGCGGCTCGCGACACCAGGCTGACCACTCAACAGATCGGCGCCTTGGAGCGCGAGGACTTCGACCTGATGGGTGAGGAGGTCTACGTCCGGGCGATGCTGCGGACCTACGCGCAATACCTGGGACTCAAACCGGACAAGGTCATGAGCGCGTACGCGAGGCACGCGGAGGAGCCGGAGCTCCCGTCCCCCCCGGCGAAGTTGGGTCGGGTCGAGCAAGCGCTCGCGGCGGCGAGGATCCGGGACAACCAGCGGTTCCTCCTGATCGTCGCCGCGGTCCTGTTGATCGCGGCGGTCGCGGTGGGGATCGTGTCGCGCGGCGGCGTGCCGCCGCCGGCCACGATCCCCACCGCGACGACGCCGTTCGTGTCGCCGACGCCCGGTCCGGGGGTCGGCGTCACCGTGAACGCGACCGCCGGCGTCGACGTCACGGCCACGATCGACGGGGTCGGCCAACCCACGACGCAGCTCGGTCCGGGGGAATCGATCTCGTACAGCGCGGTGCAGGAACTGACCGTCTCCGCGAGCGATGGGGGGGCGATCCGCATCGTCGTCGACGGTCGCGCGCTCGGCGTCCCAGGTACGGCCGGCCGCCCATGGTCGGAGACCTTCGTGCCGTCCGGCGCCGCGGCCGAGCCCTCGCCGTGAGGCCGTCGCCGTGAGGCCGTCGCCGTGAGGCCGTCGTGGTGAGGGCTGAGATCCTCTCGGTCGGGACCGAGCTCCTGCTCGGGCAGATCGCCGATACGAACGCCCGGTGGATGTCGGAGCGGCTCGCGGGGATCGGCGTCGACGTGCTGCTTCGACAGACGGTCGGTGACAACGTCGAGCGCATCGTCGGAGCGCTCGGGCTCGGAGCCGCGCGGGCGGACGTGGTGCTCATAACCGGAGGGCTCGGTCCGACCCAGGATGACCTGACGCGCGAGGCGATCGCCGCGTTCGCGGGCCTCCAGCTCGTCCGCCATCCGGATCTCGAGGACATGCTCCGCGCGAAGTTCCGCGACTTCTCCCCCCGGCCCATGCCGATGAACAACCTCCGACAGGCCGACGTCCCCGAGGGCGCTCGCACGATCGTGCCCGATCGGGGGACGGCGCCGGGCCTCATCGTCGAACTCCCCTCGGGCGTCACGATCTACGCCGTCCCGGGCGTGCCGGACGAGATGGCGGAGATGATGACGGGCACGATCCTGCCGGAGCTCGCTGCGCGCACACGCGGCGGCGTGATCGCGTCGCGGATCCTCCGGATCACCGGCATGGGGGAATCGGCGGTCGGCGAAACGCTCACCGACCTCTTCGAGGGATCGGCGAACCCCACGGTTGCGTACCTCGCGTCGATGGGGGAGGTCAAGGTGCGACTCACCGCCAAGGCGCCGTCGGTCGCGACCGCGGATGAGCTCCTCGAGCCGCTCGTCCGCGAGGTCCTCGAGCGGCTCGGCGACGTGGTGTTCAGCGTGGATGACGAGTCGCTCGAGGAGGCGGTCCTTCGGCTGCTCCGCAGGCACGGGCTCACCCTCGGCTGCGCGGAGTCGCTCACCGGGGGAAGCGTCAGCGCGCGACTCACGGCCGTCGCCGGCGCCTCCGCAGCGTTCACGGGCGCCATCGTCGCGTACACGGCGCGGGCCAAACGCGACCTGCTCGGCGTCTCCCAGGCAACGATCGATGGGCCCGGTGTCGTGAGCGAGGCATGCGCGAGGGAGATGGCGGCGGGAGCGCGCCGCGTCTTGGTGGCCGATCTCGGTCTCTCGCTGACGGGCGTCGCCGGGCCGGAGGATCACGGCGGCAAGGAGCCCGGGACCGTATGGATCGCGCTCGACGCCGAGTCGCGGACCCACGCGCGCGGGTTCCGCGTCACCGGCGAGCGCGAGCGCGTGATCCGGTGGTCGCAGCAAGGCGCTCTCGACCTGGTGCGCCGCCACCTCGAAGGCCGACCGCTGCCAACGTCCGACACCACGGTGTGACGATGGCGCGTGACCGCGCGAACCGACCGGAAGCGAAGGCGTCGCGGCTGTTCGTGGCCTTCGCGGTGAGCGATGCCGCCCTCGACGAAGTGGAACGGGCCATCGAGCCGTGGCGCGCTCGGTTCCCGCAGGCGCGATGGGTGCCCCGCGAGAACATGCACGTCACGCTGAAGTTCCTCGGGCGGACGTGGCCGCGTCTCGAGGGGTGGGTCCGTCAGCAGGTTGGAGCCGTTGCCGCCGGCCACGGTCCCGTCACCACCCGGCTTACCGGGCTCGGCTCGTTCCCCTCGGCCGCTCGGGCGCGGGTGCTCTGGGTGGGCATCGGGGATCCGGGTGGGGCGTTCGCGAGCCTGGCCGGTGCGTTGGACGTGGCGCTTCAGGAAGCGTTCACCCCGGAGAGCCGGGCCCTCTCACCCCACCTGACGGTCGCGCGGAGCGCCCCGCCCTTGAACCTCGACGAGGGGTTCGCGCGGACGCGGATCGAGCCCGCCGGGTTCCGTGTGGATCGGATCGTGCTGTTCCGGAGCCACCTGCGGCGACCGGCCCCCCGCTACGAGCCGATCGCGACGCTCGCGCTCGGCGGATGATCCCGGGTCGGTCCTTGCGCTCGAACAGGCGTTCGATTAGCCTCGGCGCGTCCGCTCGGTCGATCGAATGACAGGGGTGTAACTTATGTCAGACCCAGTCGCTACCGTGCTCGAACGTTCGTCTGGTGCGCTCACTCGCCCCTCCTCCGGGGTGGGCCGGGGTCGGAAGGGGGATGGCGTGGACCGCGAGAAGATGCTGGAGGTCACGCTTCAGCAGATCGAGAAGCAGCACGGCAAAGGCGCCGTGATGAAGCTGGGCGAGCACCCCATGAACGTAGGGATGACCACCATCCCGACCGGGTCGCTGGCGCTCGACATCGCGCTCGGTGTCGGCGGCATCCCCCGGGGCAGGGTCGTCGAGGTCTTCGGTCCGGAAGGTTCGGGCAAGACCACCGTGTGCCTGCACATCATCGCGGAAGCGCAGCGGCAGGGCGGGATCGCAGCGTTCATCGACGCCGAGCACGCGCTCGATCCGACGTACGCACGCGAGCTGGGGGTCAACATCGATGAGCTCCTGGTCAGTCAACCCGATTCCGGCGAGCAGGCGCTCGAGATCGCAGACATGCTGGTGCGGTCGGGCGCGATGCATCTCGTCGTGATCGACTCGGTCGCGGCGCTCGTGCCCCGGGCGGAGATCGAGGGGGAGATGGGGGACACCCACGTCGGTCTCCAGGCGCGCCTCATGTCCCAGGCCATGCGCAAGCTCGCCGGCTCCCTCTCCAAGTTCGAGACCACGGCCATCTTCATCAACCAGCTGCGCGAGAAGATCGGGGTGATGTTCGGTTCCCCCGAAACCACCCCCGGGGGACGTGCGCTGAAGTTCTATTCGTCGGTCCGGCTGCGAGTTCGACATCATGTACGGCAAGGGCATCTCGAAGGAAGGCGCCCTCCTCGATACCGGCGTCGATCTGGAGATCGTCAAGAAGTCCGGCGCGTGGTTCACCTACGAGGGGGAACAGCTCGGCCAGGGGCGCGAGAACGCACGCGCGTTCCTCGTGGAGCACATCGACCTCCGTGATGAGATCGAACGGAAGGTGCGCGAGGCGGTGGGTCTGACCGGCTTCTCCGAAGACGACGACCAACCGATCCAGGTCGTGCCCGATCTCGTCGCGGACGAGGGATCCGAAGCGAAGGAGAAGTCCGCGGTGGCCAAGGAGTGAGCGTGCCGCACGAACGCGGCCGCGGGGATCCCGGCAAACGCAAGGACGTCCATGAGCGAGCCCTCGGACTGCTCGCGGTGCGCCAGCGGAGCCGGCGGGAGATCCAACGTCGGCTGGAGCGGGCGGGGTTCGGGCCAGAGGAGATCGGGGAAGAGCTGGATCGGCTGCAGCAGGTCGGTCTGGTCGACGATGAAGCCTTCGCCCGGGTCGTGGTGGAGCACTCGTTCACCACCAGGAGGGAGGGCCGTCGCGTCGTGGCGGGCAGGCTCATCAGCGCCGGGATCGCTCCGGACATCGTGGAGGCCGCCCTGGATCCGGTCGTCGGAGGCGAAGAGGAACGAGCGGACGCTCTCGCGGTGGCCAAGGCGGCCAAGCTGTCGAGCCTTCCCCCCGACGCCGCGTACCGGCGCCTCTACGGGATGCTCGCGCGTCGTGGCTACGCGCCCGACGTCGCGGGACGGGCAGCGCGCAGGGCGCTTGCGGTGGAGGCGTTCGAGGACTGAGCCTTGCCTCCGTGGGTGGTCGGCCGTATCGTGTGATGGATCGACAACGACACCGAGAGGCCACCGAACGGCTACCCGACGTACACCGAACGGCAGGACATCGTGATCACGAGAACCCCAAGAGCCGACATCGTTCCAACGCGCGGAGGACACTCCGCCCGGTAGCGTCGATACGACGGTTCTGCGTGCTCACGCACACGCCGCCCAGGGTTCGGCGGAACCGCACGGTCCTCTCCCTGACACCAGGGAGGAACCATGACGGCCGTCATCGTCGGCGTCGCCGCCCTGATCCTGGGCGGCGCCGCCGGGTTCCTGATCCGCACCAACCTGGCCAGATCGAGCGCGACCACGCTCGAGGGACAGGCTCAGCAGAAGCTCGTCCAGGCGGACCAGAAGCTCGTGGGCGCGCAGGAGGATGCGGCCCGGACCCTCCGCAAGGCGATCGAAGACGCGAAGGTCGATGCGTCACAGATCCGGCGCGACGCCGAGGAGGACGTCAAGACCCGCCGGGACGAGGTCGCTCGCCTCGAGCGGCGGATCTCCGAGACCGAGGATGAGCTCCGGGCACGGACCCGCAAGTTGGACGAGCGCGTCCTCGAGCTCACCGAAAGGGACGAGCGGTTGCAGGAGGTCCGCGCGCGGCTCGAGAAGGCCGCCGAACAGCATCGGATCCAGCTCGAACGCGTCGCCGGGATGACCTCGTCCGAGGCACGCGAACAGCTCCTCGCATCGCTGATCGACGACGCCAAGCGCGCGTCCATGGCGCAGGTCCGCGAGATAGAGCAGATCGCGCGTGAGGAAGGGGAGGAGCGCGCTCGGAAGATCGTGACGATCGCGATCCAGCGGGTCGCGTCCGAGCAGACCGCGGAATCCACGGTCAGCGTGTTCACGCTTCCGAGCGAGGACATGAAGGGGCGGATCATCGGCCGCGAGGGTCGCAACATCCGGGCGTTCGAGGCGACGACCGGCGTGAACCTGATCATCGACGACACCCCCGAGGCCGTGGTCCTCAGCAGCTTCGATCCTGTCCGGCGGGAGGCTGCGCGCCTCTCGCTCGAGAAGCTGGTGCAGGACGGAAGGATCCACCCCGCCCGGATCGAGGAGGTCCACGAGCGATCCCTCGCCGAGATCGACGAGCGGATCCGCAGGGCCGGTGAGGACGCGGTGGCGGAGGTCGGGATCACGGACATCCACCCCGAGATGATCAAGCTCCTCGGCCGACTCCAGTACCGGACGAGCTACGGTCAGAACGTGCTGAAGCACCTGGTGGAATCGGCGCACATCGCCTCGGCGTTGTCCGCGGAGCTGGGGCTCGATCCGGCCATCGCCAAGCGCGGCGCGTTCTTGCACGACATCGGCAAGGCCGTGACGCACGAGGTCGAGGGATCGCACGCGATCATCGGCGCCGAGATCGCCCGCCGCATGAAGGAGGACCCGGAGGTCGTCCATTGCATCGAGTCGCATCACGGCGAGGTCGAGCAGAGGACGATCCACGCGGTGCTTGCGCAGATCTCCGACGGCATCAGTGGCGGCCGGCCGGGCGCTCGTCGCGAGTCGCTCGAAACCTACGTCAAGCGTCTGGAGCGCCTGGAAGAGATCTGCAACTCGTTCCCCGGGGTCGAGAAGGTCTACGCGATGCAGGCAGGACGTGAGGTCCGCGTCTTGGTCCAGCCCGAGTCCATCGACGATCTCGCCGCACAGGTGATCGCGCGCGACATCGCGAAGCAGGTGGAGGAAGAGCTGCAGTACCCCGGCCAGATCAAGATCACGGTTGTCCGCGAGATCCGCGCGACCGAGTACGCCCGGTGAGCCGGGTAGCCTGAGGGCCGATGGAGCAGAACTACCTGATCCGCACCTTCGGGTGCCAGATGAACCAGCACGATTCCGAGCGGATCGGCGGGCTGCTGCTGTCCGACGGGATGTCGCCCACGGACGATGTGTCGGATGCGCGCGTGATCGTGCTCAACACGTGTGCGATCCGCGAGAACGCGGACAACAAGCTGTACGGGAACCTTGGGCATCTGAAACCGCTCAAGGACCGACGGCCGGATCTGAAGATCGTCGTCGCGGGCTGCCTGGCGCAGAAGGACCAGGGGCTGATCCAGCGGAAGGCGCCCTGGGTCGACGTCGTGATCGGGACGCACGCGCTCCCGCACCTGCTCGAGCTCCTCCGGCGCGCCGAGATCGACGGCCCGCAGATGGACGTTCGCGAATACACCGAGACGTTCCCGAGCGCGTTGCCGGCCGCGCGGGCGGACGACGTCCGGGCATGGGTTTCGGTGGCGGTGGGCTGTGACAACGCATGCACGTTCTGCATCGTTCCGCTCGTGCGGGGAACACAACGGTCTCGGTCGATCGGGGAGATCCTCGCCGAGGTCCAGGACCTGGCCGCGCACGGCGTGATGGAGGTCACGCTGCTGGGCCAGAACGTCAACACGTACGGCCGGGACCTGACGGTGCCCGGTTCGGCTCGGCGGCCGCTGTTCGCTCGCCTCCTCCGAGAGGTGGACGCCGTGGCGGGGATCCGGAGGATCCGGTTCACGTCGCCGCACCCGCACGACTTCACGGCCGACGTGATCGATGCCATGGCGGAGTGCGAGCACGTCTGCGAGCACATCCACTTCCCGCTCCAGTCGGGGTCGGATCGCGTCCTGCGGGCGATGCAGCGTTCGTACCGCCGCGAGCGGTACCTGGAGTGGCTGGCGCGCATCCGGAGCGCCGTCCCCGGCATCGCCGTGTCGACCGACATCATCGTGGGGTTCCCCGGTGAGACCGAGGGAGACTTCGAGGACACGCTCGACGTGGTGCGGCGAGCACGTTTCGACAGCGCCTTCATGTTCCAGTACTCACCCCGGCCGGGCACGCGTGCGGCGACGATGGAGGACCAGGTCGCGAAGGAGGTCGTCCAGCAGCGCTTCGACCGACTCGTCGTCCTGCAGGAGCAGGTGTCCCTCGAGAAGAACCGAGCGGAGGTGGGGCGGACGTTCGAGGTCCTCGTCGAGGGGGAGGGGAAGCGAGGGGACTCGACCCAGGCGCGAACGCGGACCAACCGGATCGTTCACCTGGCCGAGCCGCTGGAACGTGGCACCTTCGCGGAGGTGCGCGTGACCGCCGCCTCGGCGCATCACCTGACCGGAGAGGTCGTCTCGGCGCCGGAACCGCTCGTCGTCTGAGGACCGATGGCGATGCTCGCCCTCGTCGGGCCGACCGCCAGCGGCAAGTCCGAGGCGGCGCTCGCGATCGCGCCGGGCCTTGGGGCCGAGATCGTCTCGGTCGACTCCATGCTCGTGTACCGAGGGATGGATGTCGGCACCGCGAAGCCAACCGTCGAACAACGCGCCGCCGTGCCGCACCACCTGCTGGATCTGGCAGAGCCGTCGGAGCGCTTCACCGTTGCCCGCTATCAAGAGCTCGCACGGAGCGCCCTGCGATCGGTCGCCTGCCCGCTGCTGGTCGGCGGCTCCGGCCTGTATCTCCGCGCCATGCTCGACGAACTCGCGTTCCCACCGGAGGATCCCGTCGTGCGGGCTTCCCTCGAAGCCGAGGCAGACGACCTCGGGGCGGATGCCCTCTACCGCCGGCTGGCCGACATGGATCCTGTGGCCGCCGCGCGCATCGAGCCCGGCAACGTCCGTCGGATCATCCGCGCGCTCGAGGTGACCGCGATCAGCGGGGCGCCGTTCAGCTCCTTCGCGACGGCGTGGGATCGCTACGACGCCAACCGGGTGCGCGCCGCCGGCATCCGGATGGATCGGGAGGTGCAGAAGATCCGGATCGGCGAGCGGGTGTTGGCCATGTTGCGGAACGGCTGGTTGGAGGAGGTCCAAGGGCTGCTGGATCGCGGCTTCGGCGGGTGGCTCACCGCCTCCCAGGCGATCGGCTATGCAGAGCTCGCGGAGCACCTCGACGGTAGGCTCTCGCTCGATGAAGCGGCGGAGCGCACCGTGAAACGGACCCGGGAGCTCGCGCGACGCCAGATGGCGTGGTTCCGCCGCGACCCACGTATCCGGTGGTTCGATGCGGGGCCGGGCGGTGCAGCGGAGGTCGCAGACGACGTCCGGGCCTACCTGGGGTCCGCGTGACGGACGTCCTGCGCTTCTCGAAGTATCAAGCATCGGGGAACGACTTCCTGATCCTCGACGAGCTCGATGGTCCGGTAGCCGACGTCGACGTCCCGGCGTTGTGCGATCGGTGGGTGGGCGCGGGCGCCGACGGCGTGATCCGCGTCCGTCCGGGCGTTGCGGCCCCTTTCCGATTCGACCTCACGAACGCCGACGGGTCGCCCGCGGAGATGTCGGGCAACGGCATGCGATGCCTGGCGGCCTATCTCCGGGAGCGCGGGGGTCTCGACGTCGACGAGGTCGACGTCGAGACGCCCGCGGGCAAGCGTCACGTGACCGTGCAGCTCGACGGCGCGCGCGTGGTACGCGCGACCGTCGAGATGGGGACGCCGAACTTCACGAAGGCGGGGATCCCGATGTTCGGGCCGGCCTGGGAGACCTTCCTCGGCCAACCGTTCGATGTCGGAGGCGGGGTCACGTTTCCGGCATCGGCGCTGAGCTTGGGCGATCCGCATCTGGTCGTGTTCGTGGACGAGGATCCGGATCGCTACCACCTGGAGCACATCGGGCCGGCGCTCGAGCACCACGGGCTCTTCCCCGAGCGGACCAACGTCGAGCTCGTTCGGGTCGCCGACGGCGAGGCGCGTGTCCGGGTGTGGGAGCGGGGTGTCGGCGAGACGCTCGCGTGCGGGACAGGGGCCTGCGCGGTCGCGGTCGCTGCGAACGAGGCTGGGCTGACCCCGCCCACGGTCACCGTCATGTTCCGTGGGGGCCCGCTCCGCGTGGAGCGGTGCGAGGACGGGCGGGTGCTGCTCGAAGGCCCGGTGAGCCACGTCTACGACGGGGTGACCGATCCCCTCGAGCTTCGTTGAGCTCCGTTAGCGTCCGTGACCTCGCGGTACGCTCAGGCGATCGACCCGACGAGACGAGGGAGATGACCGGCACCCACCGCTCACCCGGGATGCGGAGCGTCGCGCCCTACCCGTTCGAGGAGCTCGATCGACGCGTCGCGCAGGCCGTGGCGAACGGCCGCGAGCTGATCAACTTCGGCGTCGGAGATCCGAGAGAGGAGACGCCGGCGTTCATCCGCGAGGCGCTGGTCGACGCGCTGGACCCGGTGTCGAGCTACCCCCGAGCCGCCGGTCTCCCGGAGCTCCGCGACGCGATCGCGGCATGGGTCGAGCGGCGGTTCGGGTCGCACGTGAACCCCGACACCGAGATCCTGCCGGTCCTCGGATCCAAGGAGATCGTCTTCTCGCTCGCCCAGCTCGTGATCGATCCGCCGGGGGGCAAGGACGTGGTGATCACGACGGCACCGGGGTACCCGATCCCCGGGTCGCGAGCGGCGATCCTCTGGATCAACTATCCGAACAACCCCACCGGCGCGATCGCACCTCTCGCGTTCCTCGAGGAGGCGGCCGAGCAGTGTCGCGCACACGACGTGCTGCTCGCATCGGATGAGGCGTACTCCGAGGTGTGGTTCGGGTCGGGCCCGCCCCCCGGCGCTCTCCAGCTGCCCGACCGGACGAACGTGCTCGTGATCAACACGTTATCGAAGCGCTCGTCGATGACGGGATACCGTAGCGGGTTCGTCGCGGGCGATCCCGGGTTGATCGCGGACCTCAAGCGGCTGCGGCCGGCGACCGGCGTCACGCCGCAGGAGTTCATCCAGCGGGCGTCGGTGGCCGCGTGGCGCGATGAGGTCCACGTCGAGGAGAACCGAGCGCGGTACCGACGGAAGCGCGAGCTGTTGCTCGACGTGTTCGAGCGGCACGGGGTCCACATCGCGGGGAGCGTGGCCACGTTCTACCTCTGGGTGCGCGTCCCCACCGCCGAGACGTCGTTGGAGTGGGCCCTGCATCTCCTGGACCGCGGCGGGATCGTCGTCGCCCCGGGATCGTTCTTCGGGCCCGAAGGAGAGGGGTTCGTTCGGATGGCGATGGTGCCCTCGGTCGAAGCGTGCGCACGAGCCGCGTCGGCGCTGGACGAACTCCTCGCCGAGGTCCGAACGTGAGCGACGTGCAGGAACTCAAGGACAGGATCGAGCGCAGCTGGACCGATGTGTCCGAGGACCCCTCCGCCCCGATCGACGCGCCGGCCGTGGAGGCGACGATCGGGCTCCTCGACGGTGGATCCGTCCGCGTCGCCGAGCCCGATCGAGGACGCGACGGTTCCTGGCGCGTGAACGCCTGGGTGAGACAGGCGGTGCTCCTGTACTTCCGTGTGCGTGGGCTCGAGACCTCGGAGGTGGGGCCGTTCGAGTACCGCGACAAGCTCCCTCTGAAGCACGGCTACGAGGCCCAGGGGGTGCGGGTCGTCCCTCCGGCGACGGTTCGGTTCGGGGCGCACCTGGAACCCGGGGTGGTGCTGATGCCGAGCTACGTGAACATCGGCGCGTACGTGGGGGCCGGAACGATGGTCGACACGTGGGCGACGGTCGGCTCGTGCGCGCAGATCGGCGCGAACGTCCACCTCTCCGGAGGCGTCGGGATCGGCGGGGTCCTCGAGCCGCTGCAGGCGGTCCCGGTCGTGATCGAGGACGACGCCTTCATCGGCTCGCGGTGCATCGTGGTCGAGGGCGTCCATATCGGGCGTGGGGCGGTCCTGGGTGCGGGGGTGGTGCTCACCGGGAACACCCCCGTGATCGATCCGCGTGGACCGGAACCGGTGGAGCATCGCGGGCGCGTCCCCGCCGGCGCGATCGTCGTCCCCGGCACCCGTCCGAGATCGTTCCCGGCGGGGGAGTACGCGATGCCCTGCGGCCTCGTGATCGGGGACCGCAGTGAGGCGACCGACGACAAGATCGGACTCAACGAGCTGCTCCGCGACGCCGGATCGTCGATGAGCTGATGCCGGACGCGCGAACCACACCCCCGTCGCGTCCCACCGACCGGATCCTCGAGTCGCCGATCGCGGCGACGTGGCGTTCCGTCGCGCATGAGCGCGCCGTGCTGGTCGGTGTCGGGCCCGGGATCCAGGAAGGTGACCTCGACGAGCTGGCGGCGCTCGCCGACTCCGCAGGCGCGGAGCCGGTCGGACGCCTGATCCAGAGCCGCTCGAGCCCCGACCCCCAGTTCTGGATCGGCAAGGGGAAGGTCGAGGACCTGCACGGTCTGCTCCACGTTGCCGGGGCCGAGCTCGTCATCTTCGATGACGAGCTCGCCCCCGGCACCCTGCGTTCGCTGGAGGCGCGGCTCAAGGTCAAGGTGGTGGACCGCACCGCGCTGATCCTTGACATCTTCGCTCTGCACGCGAACTCGAAGGAGGGCAAGGCGCAGGTCGAGCTCGCCCAGCTCAACTACCTGCTCCCTCGACTCCGCGGCTGGGGCGAGGCGATGAGCCGGCTCGGAGGCGGGATCGGGACCCGTGGCCCGGGGGAGACGAAGTTGGAGGTCGACCGCCAGCACATCCGTCGACGGATCACGAAGCTTCGACGAGACGTGAAGGATCTGCGCAAGGAGCGCGACGTCAAGCGAGCCCGCCGGCAGAAGTCGAACCTCCCGCAGATCGCGATCGTCGGGTACACGAACGCCGGGAAGTCGACGCTGATGCGCCGGCTCACGGGCGCCGACGTGATCGTTGCCGACCAGCTCTTCGCAACGCTCGATCCGACGACCCGTCGGATCGACCTCCCGGGGGGACGGCACGCGACGATCAGCGACACCGTCGGCTTCGTCTCGAAGCTCCCCCACGACCTGGTCGAGGCGTTCCGGTCCACGCTCGAGGAAGTCACCCTTTCGGACCTGCTCCTGCACGTCGCGGACGCTTCCGCTCCCGAGGTGGAGGGCCAGATCGAGGCGGTCCGGAGGGTGCTGGAGGAGATCGGGGCCGCCCACATGCCCGAGGTCGTGGCGCTCAACAAGATCGACCGGCTGCGGGGAAGCGAGCGCGCGCGTCTCGCGACGCGGTTCCCGGGATCCGTCTCGGTCTCGGCCATCACTGGTGAGGGTGTCGAGGGACTGCTCGAGGCGGACGGCACGGCGACCCCCGATCCGCCGGTGGAGGTGGACGTGCTGATCCCGTGGGCGCGGGGGGACCTGGTCGCGATGCTCTACGACGAGGCGGAGGTCCTGAAGGCGGAGGCGGAGCCGGACGGCACACGTGTCCGCGCCCGCGTGGGCCTCCGCGAGCTGGCGGCCGTCCGCGCCTACGCCGTGGGAGCGGGGGGCCGCTCGCCCACGGGGGAACCGATCGACCACAGCTTGGGGTCGTCCCAGTGACCCGTGATCACGGTGTCGGGGTCCTGCCCGCGGGTGGTCGCGAAGCGGAGCGCCAGGAGGTGCAGCCGGGCGACGAGCGGGATCTGCGCGAGGACACCCGGGAGCGGTGAGGGCTCCGGGAGCCGGCTGACGCCGATCCCTTCGGCCTCGGCCGCTCGAGCGACGCCTTCGACGAGACCGTCCTCGTCGGGGGTCGTCAGGGCGAGCACGTGGTCCTGCGAGGTCAGCGGTACCGCCGTCCCGTGGAGGAAGAACTCGGCGTCGTAGCCCTCCGCGAGGACCCGAGCCGCTTCGCGCACCTTGAGCGCTCCCTCCCGAGCCGTCACCGAGGTGTGGCCCGCCCCGACGATCGTGAGGATCCGACCGGGGAGCGGGACCGACTCGGTCCCGTTGGACTCGAGCGCGTTGCGGACGCTGCCGGGGACGAGGGCGAGCTTATCGGCCGTGATCGTGTCGGCCCCCATCGCCGAGGCGAGCATGCCGAGCGCGAGCAGAGCGGTCGTGTAGCTCACGGTGTAGGTCTCGGAGGTCTCTTTCTCCACGGTCTGGATCGCGTCGTTGAACGGAGATCCCTCGCGGCAGATCGTCACGGTCTGCAGACCTGCCGAGAAGGCGAGCGCGCGCGCGGCGAGCGCGTACGCGGTCTCCCCGGTGTGCGTGATGACCACGACCCCGTCCTGCGGGCCCACGATCGGCGCGTTCTTCACGAACTGCATCGAAGACACGGAGTGCGCCGACCGTCCTGCATCCTGGAGCATCGCCGCTCCCAGGTTGGCCGCGTGCTGGCTGGTGCCCGTCCCGACCACCCAGATCCGCCGAACGCGATGGAGCGCCTCGGCCGCGGCATGGACCTGTGCCTTGACCGAGCCGGACGTGAGGACGTGTTCGAGCTGCTCGGGTTGCGAGCGGATCTGCTGTTCGAGCTGGGTGGCGTATCGCGACATCAGGAAGGCTCCTCGGGGATCCGGTGCCGGGAGCCTAGCCGACTTCAGAGGCGCCTGAGAACGGCGACGACCTTTCCCAAGATCGTTCCGTCGGTCATCTCGAAGGGCTCGAGCGCGGGGTTCTCGGGGATCAGCATCACGCGAGGCCCGTCGTGCCCGAGTCGCTTGACCGTCGCTTCGTCCTCGGCCGGCCCGGGAAGGAGTGCCGCCACGATGTCGCCGTCCGTGGCCGAGCCCTGGCTCTGCACGACGACGACGTCCCCATCGAGGATCCCGGCATCGACCATGGACGTCCCGCTCACCCGAAGGGCGAAGTGGTCGCCGCCGCGGACGAACCCGGCGGGCACCGAGAGGTACTCCTCGATGTGTTCGCTCGCGAGGGTGGGCTGGCCGGCCGCGATGCGTCCGAGCACCGGCACGACCGTCGCCTCGACCCGGGCATCCGACGCCAGGGTCATGGCCCGCGGCTTCGTCGGATCCTTCTTCAGGAGCCCGGCGCGTTCGAGGTTGGCGAGCTGGGCATGGACCGACGAGGACGAGGTCAGTCCGACGGCCTCGCCGATCTCACGCACCGTCGGGGGGTAGCCGCGCTCCCGCACCGTCTCGGCGATGAAGTCCACGATCCGTTGCTGCCGGGGTGTGATGTCAGACACCGTGGCTACCCTCCTTCTCGGTGGGGCGGACGCTAGCACCGGGGCCGGGGGGACGCAAACATATGTTCGAGTCGAGCCTTGACACCGAACGTACGTTCGGGCACAGTCGGGAGGTGAGCCGGACACACCTTCGACGCCGACGCCTCGCCGCAGCTGCACTGCTGGTGCTCGCGCTCTCGGTCTCGGCGCCGGCCGTCTCCGCCGCGGTCACGGGCCATTCGTCTCGGCGGGCCGACGCTCCGGATCGCTACGTGGTCCAGGTCGGGGATACCTTGTGGGGCATCGCCGTCAGGCGGGCGCCCGGCAGCGACCCACGGCAGGTGGTCCAGGCGATCGTCGATACGAACAACATCGATGCCGGGACGCTCGTGCCGGGGGAGGTCCTCGTCATCCCGCCTGACGGTTGACGACCCACCATGCTGCGGGTACGGTTCGCGCCGCCACTACATCTTGTGGCCCGTACGCATGCGCTGCCCTTGGTGCCAGGCCGACGACGACCGTGTGGTCGACTCGCGTCCCGCCGACGGTGGCGGCTCGATCCGCCGGCGTCGCGAGTGCGCAGCCTGCGGGCGCCGGTTCACCACCTTCGAGCGGATCGAGGAGGTCGGGTTGGTCGTGGCGAAGCGCGATGGGAGCTCGGAGCCCTTCGATCGCGAGAAGCTGGCCGCCGGGATCCGCAAGGCCTTCGCCGGGCGGCCGACCTCTCCCTTACAGATCGAGCAGATGGTGGGCAGGATCGAGACACGGGTGCGCCGCAAGGGACCCGACGTGACGTCCCAGCAGGTCGGCAGCGAGGTCCTCGCCATGCTCCAGAAGGTCGACGAGGTCGCGTACCTCCGGTACGCCAGTGTGTACAAGGACTTCCAGGGCACGGCGGACTTCCAGCGCGAGCTGGGGATGCTGCTCGAGAAGAAGGAGCCGGCCAGGAAGCGGACCCGTTAGCCTGTCCGTCGGAGCCCGGCTGCCGGGCTCGGTGGTCGGATCGCGATGCCTGCGAGATACTAGATGTAGTGGTCGTCAAGGAAACTGTCCACTACCCCTTGACGTCGTCGGGCGCCGGGTCCATGATGCCCAGACGCGAATGACAGGTCTGTAACTACACATCGAGGGTTCGTTCGCGGCGGAAGGAGGGGAACACGTGGCGACTCGCGAGGGAGACGTCGAGGTGATCCGTGAGGGGCTCACCTTCAAGCGGTTCTTCACGCAGGAGGGGACGCATCCGTTCGATCAGGTCGAATGGGAGACCAGGGATGCGGTGATCCCTAACTACAAGGAGGGTGGGAACGCCTTCGAGCAACGCGACGTCGAGTTCCCTCGCTCGTGGTCACAGAACGCGACGAACATCGTCGCGCAGAAGTACTTCCGCGGCACCCTCGGGACGCCCCAGCGTGAGTCCTCCGTTCGGCAGCTCGTGGCTCGGGTGGTCGACACCATCACCGGCTGGGGCCGGAAGAACACGTACTTCGCCTCCGAGCCTGACGCGCAGATCTTCGCCGATGAGCTCACGCATCTCCTCGTGAACCAGATGGCGGCCTTCAACTCGCCCGTGTGGTTCAACGTCGGCGTCGCCGATACGCCGCAGCAATGCAGCGCGTGCTTCATCCTCGCGGTGGACGACCACATGTCCTCGATCCTCAACTGGTACGTGGAGGAGGGGACCATCTTCAAGGGTGGATCGGGCTCCGGTATCAACCTGTCGAAGCTCCGGTCGTCCAAGGAAGGTCTCGCCGGTGGCGGGACCGCTTCCGGACCGGTCAGCTTCATGCGCGGCGCCGACGCCTCGGCCGGGACGATCAAGTCGGGCGGGAAGACCCGCCGGGCGGCCAAGATGGTCATCCTCGACGTCGACCACCCGGACGTTCGCGACTTCATCTGGTGCAAGGCCACCGAGGAGAAGAAGGCCCGAGCCCTTCGCGATGCTGGCTTCGATATGGATCTGGACGGTCGCGACAGCTATTCGATCCAGTACCAGAACGCCAACAACTCGGTGCGTGTCACCGACGAGTTCATGCAGGCGGTCCTGGAAGATCGCGACTGGAAGCTCAAGGCGGTGACCACCGGCGAGACCCTCGAGACCACGCGGGCCCGCGATCTGATGCGCGACATCGCGCTGGCGGCCTGGGAGTGCGCCGACCCCGGCATGCAGTACGACACCACTATCAACGAGTGGCACACCTGCCCGGCGAGCGGCCGGATCAATGCCTCCAACCCGTGCAGCGAATATATGCACCTGGACAACAGCGCCTGCAACCTGGCCAGCCTGAACCTGATGAAGTTCCTCGATGCCGACGGCAACTTCGACGTCCGGAGCTTCCGGCGCGCCACCGAGATCGTCTTCACGGCCCAGGAGATCGTGGTTGGAGAGTCGGACTATCCAACCGACAAGATCGGCGAGAACGCTCGGGCCTTCCGTCAGCTCGGACTCGGCTACGCCAACCTCGGCGCGCTGCTGATGGCGCGCGGACTCCCCTACGACTCCGACCAGGGCCGCGCGTGGGCGGGGGCCATCACCGCGATCATGACCGGGTGGGCCTACCGCACAAGCGCGCGGATCGCGGAGGTGACCGGGCCGTTCGCCGGGTACGCGTCCAACGCCGACGCGATGCTCCGCGTGATGCGCAAGCATCGTGCGGCGGCGGATCAGATCGACGCGGAGCTCGTGCCCGAAGGGATGCTCTCCGCGGCCAAGCAGTCCTGGGATGAGGCGATCGCCTCGGGCGAGCGGCACGGGTACCGCAACGCCCAGGCGAGCGTGCTGGCTCCGACCGGCACGATCGGGCTGATGATGGATTGCGACACGACCGGCATCGAGCCCGAGCTGGCGCTCGTCAAGACGAAGAAGCTCGTCGGCGGCGGCACGATGCAGTTCGTGAACCAGACCGTGCCTCGTGCGCTCGCGAAGCTGGGGTACGACGCGGCCCAGACGGACGACATCGTGGCGTACATCGCGGAGCACAACTCGGTCGCGGACGCGCCACACCTCAAGACCGAGCACTATCCGGTGTTCCACACCGCGATGGGGGAGCAGCCGATCCACTACATGGGTCACGTGCGGATGATGGCCGCGGCGCAGCCGTACATCTCCGGCGCCATCTCCAAGACCGTCAACATGCCCGAAGAAGCCACGGTCGAAGAGGTCGAGGAGCTCTTCGTAGAGAGCTGGCGGCTCGGGCTCAAGGCCGTCGCGATCTACCGCGACAACTGCAAGGTGGCCCAGCCGCTGTCCGCGGACAAGAAGAAGAAGGCGGAGGCGCCGGAGGCCGAGCCGGCCGTGCTGGCGTGGTCCGCCAAGAAGCGGCTCCCGCAGTCGCGCCCCGCGCTGACCACATCGTTCCGCGTCGGTGACGCCGAAGGGTACGTCACCGCCGGCTCGTATCCGGACAACGGGCTCGGCGAGATCTTCCTCAAGGCTTCCAAGCAGGGATCGACCCTGTCCGGGATCATGGATGCCTTCTCGATCGCGGTGTCGGTGGGACTCCAGTACGGCGTACCCCTCGAGGACTACGCCTCGAAGTTCATCAACATGAAGTTCGAGCCGAGCGGCATGACGAACGACCCCGACATCCGGTTCGCGTCGTCCATCGTGGATTACGTCTTCCGGCGCTTGGCGCTCGACCACCTCACGTGGGAACAGCGCGAGGCCCTCGGGATCAGGTCGATCCAGGAGCGGACCGAGGATGCCGAGGGGAAGATCGCGGAGCTGGAAGCGGGTACGACTCCGGCACCGACGCCCGTGGCGCAACCGACCGACCCGGTCGAGCGACCGACCGCGAGGGTCCTGGACGCCCCGCTCTGCTACCAGTGCGGCTAGCTGGCGATGCCTCCGGGTGAGGAAGAGGACGCCGTCAAGTTCTACGGCGCGATCCTCGGCCTGACCCAGGTGGAGAAGCCGCCGGAGCTCGCGCCGCGCGGCGGCGTCTGGTTCCGGACCGAGGGGCTCGAGGTACACCTGGGCATCGAGGAGCCGTTCACGCCGGCCCGCAAGGCGCACCCCGCGTTCCTGGTCCAGGACCTGGAGACCCTTCGGGAGCGGATCGAGCTCGCGGGCTACCGCGTGACCGACGACGTGCCGCTCGAGGGGTTCCACCGTTGTCACGTCCGCGATCCGTTCGGCAACCGTCTCGAGTTGGTAGAGCCGTCCTGACGCGATGGACGTGCCCTTCAAACGTCTTCGACCGGAGGGGGCGCTGCCGTCGACGCAGCACCCCGGCGACGCGGGTCTCGACCTCCGCGCGGCGATCGACGCCACCGTCAAGCCAGGCGAGCGGGTCATGGTTCCGACCGGCGTGGCCGTCGCGATCCCCGACGGCCACGCCGGCCTGGTGCTTCCTCGGAGCGGCCTCGCGACCGCCCGCGGCCTGACCCTTTCGAACTCGCCGGGGTTGATCGACGCCGGCTACCGCGGCGAGGTGATCTGTTCGGTCGTGAATCTGGATCGGGACGAGGCCGTCGAGATCCGTGCGGGCGACCGGATCGCGCAGCTCGTGGTGATCGCGACCCCCTCTGTCGTTCCCAGCTGGGCAGACGATCTCCCAGGGAGCGGACGGGGCGAAGGTGGGTTCGGCTCGACCGGGGTGGATTGATCGCCTGGCGATGGTGTATCTGTTGTTCGGTACATGGCACCCGAGGAGGCGGTTGAAGGTCTCCGAACGGGCTCCTAGGATGGATGAGCACGTGCGGACGTGGCTCAGTTGGTAGAGCACCACCTTGCCAAGGTGGGGGTCGCGGGTTCGAATCCCGTCGTCCGCTCCCGATGGCGAAGGATTTCGTGTGAGCGTTCATCACGGGCACGACGATCCGAACGCGCCAGCCGAACCGATACCTCAGCCCGGTGGCTTCCGCGACGGCCGCGGGACGCCGGTCGACTCCCGCACGCCACCACCTGTCGCTCGGACCGGCTCTCAGTTCAAGACGTCGAACCTGCGCTTGGTGGTCCTCGGACTCGTCGTCCTCGTCTTGGCCGTCGCGATCCTCGCTGGCTCGCGGGGGTAGCTCGGATCGGTTCCAACGTCTTGGATCGCGTCGCGCCCCGGCACGGATACGGAGCGCTACCCATTTCTGAACGAGGGCGG
>VAYF01000186.1 GCA_005883885.1 Actinomycetota bacterium
CATCCCCCGCCAGCGGAGGACCTGGCGGCCATGGGGACCGCCGTAGGGCCTGAGGAGGACGGGCACGGGTCGATCCGGCTCGCGGCCGTGAGGGACGAACAGCGCGGCCCGGAGACGGTTCGAACCAAGCCCTGCGAAGGTCGGCATCGGATCGACGAGGGAAGGCTCCGACACGTCGGTCAGCTCGATCTGGCTGCCGTCCGAGCGCACGACCGACACGGAAGGCGCGACCCGGTCGGCGGTGCGGGTGACCCTCACGAGGGTCGGTCCGCCGACCACTCCCGTGTGGACGCCGGGTTCGGAGCTCACCCGCTCCGGCTCCGTGCCCGGCGCCACGCGGAAGATGTGCCCCTCGATCGGGTCGTCGAAGGCGTGGAACCACAGGAACCCGTCGGCGCTCGCGATCACGCTCGTGACCTGAAGACCGGGCGGGGTCGCGAAACGCTCGCCGATCCGGAGCCGATGCGAATCCTCGGCATCGACGGTGGAAACCAACGAGCCACCCAGCCACGTGGGCGATCCATCGATCAGATCGAGCCAGCGCTCGTCGCGGAGCTCCTGGACGACGCGCGTGGCGCCGTCGTCGTCCGCCGTGAGGACCTGGGCGGTCCGTTGATCGCGCGAGATGACCTGGAGGGTGAGGGGCTCGTCCCGGTCCCACGACGCGCGCGCGAGGTACTCGAACGCTTCGTGGTCCCACACGACCTCGACCCGCTCGGCGGTCGCGACATCGATCACGTGCAGGGCCACGGTCGCGTTGGCCGTGCCGTCCCGCGGGTAGCGGATCCGACGCGGTTCCGCAGCGGGATCGGACGGCTCGGAGATCCACCAGGTCTGGACCGGCCGCTCGTCCACCCGGGCTGCCGCGATCCTGCTCCCATCGGGTGACCACCAGAACCCCCGCCTGCGGTCCAGCTCCTCTGCAGCGATGAAGTCCGCGAGACCCCAGTGGACGTCGGGATCGGGATCCGAAGCCAGCTCCCGGCGCCGACCGCCTTCGACGTCGTGCACGAAGAGCGCAGCGTCGATCACGTACGCGACCTTCGAACCGTCCGGGGACAGACGCGGATCGTCGGGGATGCCCTCCGTCGACACCATCGTCACGGAGCCGTCGCCCAGTTCCAGGAGGCAGAGCTGCCCTCCGTCTACGAACACCGCCCGGGTCACGTCCCGGTCGCAGGCGTAGGTGGTGACGCCTTGTGCGCGTTCACGCATGCGCTCACGACGCGCGCGCTCGGCTTCGCTCAGCTCGGCCGACGGATCGCCGTGCTCTCGGGGGTCGTACCGGCACGCCTCGTTCCCCGTTGCCACATCCAACACCCACAGGCACGTGACCGGGTCGTCACCCGTCTTCGTTCGGAGGAAGACGACCCGAGCCCCGTCGGGAGACACCGTGAAGGTCCGGGCGACCCCGAGCGTGCCGGAGCGGGTGCGCGCCCACTGCCGTGGGAAGGCGAGATCGTCCGGATGGCGTCCGTCGAACGCCACCGTCACATCTCCCGGCGGCCTTCGAGCGCTTGCGACAGCGTGATCTCGTCCACGTACTCGAGGTCGCCACCCACCGGGAGACCGCTCGCGAGCCGGGTGACGCGCACGCCCGAGGGCTTCAGGAGCGCCGCCACGTACATCGCCGTCGCGTTCCCCTCCAGGTTCGGGTTGGTCGCGAGGATGCATTCGGTCACGTGGTCACGCTCGACGCGGTCCAGCAGCTCCTGGACGCGGAGGTCCTCGGGGCCGACCCCGTCGAGCGGACTGATCGCGCCGCCGAGGATGTGGTAGCGGCCCTTGTGCAGCGCCGACTTCTCGATGGTGGCCGCGTCTTTCGGTTCCTCCACGATGCAGAGGATCGTCCGGTCACGGCTCTCGTCACGGCAGATGCGGCACAGCTCGCCCTCGGCCACGCTGCCGCACTCCCGGCAGAACGAGATGCGGTCCTTGGCCTGGGTGATGGCGGACGCGAGTCGTTTGGCGTCATCGGGCGGCGCCTTGACCAGCCAGAACGCGAGCCGTTGGGCGGACTTCGGCCCGATGCCGGGCAGGCGTGCGAGCTCGTCGATCAGCTCCTGGATCGGGCCCTCGAACACCGCTCAGTCACCGCCCCCCTCGAGCGGGGTCGCGCCGAGCATCTCCTGGACACGCCGGAGGGCCTCGTCGTCGCTCGGCGTGTCCTCTTCCTCGATGATCTCGACGCTCGGTGCGCCGCCCGGCTCCCGCGACTCTCGCACGACGCACGTGATCCGGGGAGCGATGCCGAAGAGATCACCGAGCGCCTGCTGGAGCTCGTCCTGTCGGTCCTGCACCTTCTGCACCCCGAATCGCTTGTCGGGTGGGAACGCGAGCTCCAGCGTCTCTCCGTCGAACGACGCGACCGTGGCGCTCTCCAGGACGGCGCGGAGGATGGGCTGGCGGAGCTGGCCGAGATGGTCGATCAAGGCACCCCACGAACGCCGGAGCATCGCCACGTCGACGCTCCCGGCGTCCGCGGCCTGGGGAACGGGCATCTGCGTCGCCGCCTCGTCGCTCGGCGGGGCGGCGGGGGTGGCGACCGAAGGCGCCGGGGCTTCGATCCGTTCCTCCAGGACCACCACCGTTTCCGGGGCGAGGTTCGCCAAGCGCTCCAGCCGTTCCAGGCGGGCGACGACCCCGGCCGGGGTGGGATCCGTGTCGGGGAGGCAGGCGCGGATCAGCGCGAGCTCGAGCGACAGCCGCGGCGAGGTCGTCCACCGCATGTCGTTCTGCGCCGCGAGCAGCAGCGCGAGGATGCGCGCCAGTTCGCCGGCGCTGAACTTCTCCGCCTGCACCCGGAGGTCCTCGTACGCGTCCGCGGCCAGATCGAGCAGATCCTCCTGGCCCGGAGCGGTCTTGACGAGCAGCAGGTCGCGGAAGTGCCCGATCGTCTCGTTCGTCACGTTGCGGACGTCCCGGCCGTCGAGCACGAGACGATCGACGACCTCGAAGATCCCCCGCACGTCCCCGACCGCCACCACGTCGGCGATCTCGAACTGCACCTCGCCACGGGGCGCGCCGAGCAAGGCGCGCACCGTGGCTTCGTCGACGGCCTGGCCACCGAGCACGGTGGCCTGGTCCAGCAGGGAGAGCGCATCGCGCGCCGAGCCTTCGGCTCGG
>VAYF01000187.1 GCA_005883885.1 Actinomycetota bacterium
CTTCGGTGACGGTGCCACGAACATCGGGGCGTTCCACGAGGCGCTGAACCTGGCGGCCGTCTGGGGCCTGCCGGTCGTGTTCGTGTGCGAGAACAACCTCTATATGGAGTACACGCCGATCGAGGCGGTGACGGCGGTGAAGCATCCCGCGGCGGACCGGGCCTCCGCGTACGGCTTGGAGTCCATCCTCGTGGACGGGAACGACGCCGACGCGATGCTCGACGTCGCGCGCTCGACCATCGGGCGAGCGCGCGACGGCGAGGGTCCCTCGCTGGTCGAGGCCGTCACGTATCGGCACGGCGGCCATTCACGCGCCGATCCCGCCAAGTACCGTCCGGAATCCGAGGTGCAGGAGTGGTTCGCGCGCGATCCGGTCCTTCTGTACCGGACGGCCCTCGAGGCAGCCGGGGCGCCGGCGGAGATGCTCACCGCGATCGAAGCCGACGCCGACCGGGAGGTTGACGAAGCGACCGAGATCGCCACGGCGTCGCCGAGACCGTCGTTGTCGATCATCGATCGGGACGTCTGGAGCGATGGAGGGTCGGCATGGCGGAGCTGACCTACCGGCAGGCCGTCGCCGAGGGCATCGCGCAGGAGATGGAACGCGACCCGTTCGTCTTCCTCCTCGGCGAGGATGTGGCCGACGCTGGTGGCGCGTTCAAGGCGACGGTCGGGTTGCTCGAGCGGTTCGGACCCGAGCGTGTCCGCGACACGCCGATCTCGGAGGAGGCGATCGCCGGGGCGGCGATGGGCGCCGCGATGACGGGGCTCCGTCCGATCGCCGAGATCATGTTCTCCGACTTCCTGGCCACGTGCTGGGATCTGATCGCGAACCAGATCGCCAAGACGAGATACATGACGAACGGACAGATCTCGCTCCCGCTCGTGATCCGCACGGCGAACGGTGCGGGGTCGCGCTTCGGCGCGCAGCATTCCCAGAGCCTCGAGAACTGGGCGATGGCCGTTCCCGGCCTCAAGGTCGTTGCGCCGGCGACCCCGGCGGATGCGAAGGGGCTGCTGGCCGGCGCGATCCGCGATCCGGATCCGGTCATCGTCTTCGAGCACAAGTCCCTCTACGCAACCAAAGGAGAGGTGCCGGAGGGTGAACATGTGGAGGGCCTCGGTCGCGCGTTGGTACGTCGTGCCGGCGGGGACGTCACGATCGTGGCGCTCGCCGCGATGGTGCCTCGCGCGTTGGAGGCGGCCGAGCAGCTCAGCGCGGACGGCCTCGACGCCGAGGTGATCGACGTTCGTTCGCTCGTTCCGCTCGACATGTCGACGATCGGGTCGTCGGTCGCGAAGACGTCGCGTCTGTTCACGGTCGAGGAGAACCCTCGCCTCTGTGGCTGGGGAGCCGAGATCGCGTCGATCGTCGGGGAGGAGCTCTTCGACGACCTCGATGGACCGATCGTGCGGATCACGACGCCGCACGTCCCCCTCCCGGCCGCCGACGAGCTCGAGGACGCGACCGTTCCGTCGGTCGAGCGGATCGTCCGAGGCGTGCTGGCCGCCGTCGGCTGAGCACGCAGCCGGTCCTAGACTCCCGTGCCATGGCGCCCGCGAACCTGCCAGCGAACCTGAAGGACGTCGCGAGGCTCGCCGGGGTCCACACCGCGACGGCATCGCGCGCCCTCAACGAGCGGACGGCCGGGATGGTCAGCCCCGAGACCGTCGAACGGGTGCGGGACGCCGCCGACGCACTCGGGTACCGCGTGAACCGCATCGCGCGGGGCTTGAAGATGCGCCGCTCGTTCACGGTCGGCATGCTGATCCCGGACATCACGAACCCGTTCTTCCCCCGGATGGTGCGCGGCGCCGAGGACTCGCTGCATGAAGCGGGCTACACCCTCGTCCTGGCCGACACGGACAACGATCCGGGCCAGGAGCGGCGCCATCGCGACGTCATGCTCGAGCGACAGGTCGACGGTCTCCTCCTGGCCACGGCGCGTCGTCGGGACCGCGTCGTCGACGCGTTGATCGCCGCTGAGGTCCCGTTCGTGCTCGTGAATCGAACCGTGGATCGCGGGCGGGTCGCGGCCGTGATCCCCGATGATCGCGCAGGCATGGCGCTCGCGGTCGAGCATCTGTACGCGCAGGGACACCGCCGCATCGGTCACGTCGGCGGCCCCACGGTCACGTCCTCGGGGGCGCGCAGGGCCGAAGGGTTCCGGAAGGCCCTGCGTGTCCGCGGGCTGGAGCCCGGGCCGACGGCCGAGGCCCGGGGATTCACGATCGAGGCAGGACGCGAGGCTGCCCCCCCGGTCCTGGGCGACGCCACGAGGCCCTCCGCGATCGTCGCCGCGAACGACCTCGTCGCGCTGGGCGTCCTCGACGCCGCCGGCGCGATGGGCCTGTCGTGCCCGGAGGACCTCTCCGTCATCGGGTTCAACGACATGGCGTTCATCGAGCGGCTCAGCCCACCGCTCACCAGCGTACGGATCGACGAGTACGAGCTGGGGCTGCGAGCCGCGACGCTGCTCCTTTCCCTGATCGAGGACCCCTCGTCGAAGCGGAAGACGGTGATGCTCGCTCCCGAGCTGGTCGTCCGGGGCTCCACGGGGCCCCCGACACTCGATTGACAAACCCGACCGACCCTCCCTACGATGCTGCCACGCGCTGCAAACGATTGCAGAGAGAGCACGATCGCGCAGCGGGGGACCGAGGGGGAGGAACGGGCGATGGCGCACAGGCGAGGCGGGTCGTTGGTGGCGGTTCTGGTCGCGGGGCTGCTGGCGGCATGTTCGAGCAATAGCGGTGCGAGTTCCTCGAGCAGCGTCAGCGGGAGCGCTTCGACGGCACCGATCGTGATCGGGATCTCCCTGTCGCAGACCGGTGACTTCTCCGATCCGGGGAAGGCCGCGATGCGGGGATACCAGCTCTGGGCCGACACGGTGAACGGGAGCGGCGGCATCCTCGGGCGTCAGGTCCAGCTCAAGATCGCCGACGACGCGAGCGACCCGGGCCAGGCCGTGACGAACTACGAGACCTTCATCACGAAGGATCATGTGGATCTCGTCTTCGGGCCGTTCTCGACGCTCTTGAGCGTGCCGTCGGCGCAGATCGCGAACCGCTACGGCTACTCGTTCGTCGAACCGGCCGGTGGGGGCCCCGACATGTTCGCCGCGAAGCTGCCGAACGTGTTCTTCGTGCAGCCCGCGCCCGTGCTCGCGTGCGGCGATCCCTTCGTGAACTGGATCTTGTCGCTTCCGGCCGATCAACGACCGAAGACCGCCGCGTACGTCTCGCTTGACGACCCGTTCG
The DNA here is from genome assembly GCA_005883885.1 of Actinomycetota bacterium. Lineage (GTDB taxonomy): Bacteria > Actinomycetota > UBA4738 > UBA4738 > HRBIN12 > AC-51. The sequence goes on from VAYF01000187.1 coordinate 3,262, forward strand.
CGTCCCCGATCGCCGACGCCATGCAGGCGAAGTTCGAGGCGGCTGGCATCCAGACACTCGCAAGGACCATCTATCCGCCCGAAACGACGAACTTCACGCCGATCGTCTCCCCGGTGGCTGCCCTCGAACGGCGCCAGCTCACCGGTGGAATTCCCGTCGAAGGTGGGCGCGAACAACGTCAACGGGATCTTCAGCTGCGGTGACTGGTTCCCCAACTCGAACGCGAGCGGCAACCAGGACTTCATCAAGGCGTATACCGCCAAGTACGGGGGCGACGCCTTCGGGATCGACTCCACCTCGGCCGAGGCGTACGCGGTCGGCCAGCTGATCCAGGCGGTCGCCACGAAGACCGGCTCGATCGACAACCAGACGATCATCAACACGCTGCACAGCGGGACGTGGCCAACGGTGGAGGGCAACCTCAGCTGGGACCAGTACGGCATGCCTCAGGGATCCGACATGCTCGTCGAGTGGATCGACCAGAAGCTGACGCCCGTCTACCCTGCGGACGTGGCCCTGCACGCACCCGTGTCCCCCAAGCCGAACTGGGGCGGCTAGCCCGGCGGGCGCTCGGGCCGAGGAGGGGTCGTCGTGCGCCTGTTCGTGCAGGCCGTCATCCTCGGGGTGCTGGCTGGAGGCGTCTACGCCCTGATGGCGAGCGGACTGACGCTCGCGTTCGGGATCATGCGGGTGATCAACGTCGCGCAGGGCGTGATGATCATCCTCGGTGCGTACCTCAGCTACACGCTGTTCACGCACTTCGGCGTCGACCCGTTCCTGTCGGTCTTGTTCGTCGTACCGGTCGTCTTCGTGCTCGGGCTGGTGATCGAGCTGGTCTTCATCCGACCGCTCCGGGCGAGCGAGCGGGAGGAGCTGTCGCTCCTCGTGACCTGGGCCGTGGCGCTCGGGATCGAAGGTGTGCTGGGGCTGGTGTACTCCACGACCTATCGCTCGACGATCCCGTCATACGCGAACGCGGCGTGGAGGATCGGAGGGTTCGCGGTCCTCCAAGTGCAGGTGTACGCGTTCGCGTTGTCCGTGGTGATCCTCGCGGTGCTCGGGCTCGTGCTCGCGAAGACGAGGTTCGGCCGCGCCGTCCGGGGGACGGTGCAGAACCCGGCGTCGGCGGCATTGCTCGGTGTCGACGAACGGAAGGTCGCTGCGATCGGATTCGGGCTGAGCGTGGCGACGGCCGCCGCGGCCGGCGCCGTCTACGGTGTCGTGACGCCGTTCAACCCCGGAAGTCACTACGACCTGATCTCGTTGCTGCTGACGATCATCGTGCTCGGCGGCATGGGGAGCCTCCCCGGGACCGTCGTCGCCGCGGTGCTGATGGGCGTGTCGCAGGCGCTCCTCGCGACATACATCTCTCCGACCTCGGCGAGGCTCACGTTCTTCGTCCTGCTGATAGGGATCTTGGTCGTGCGGCCCCAGGGACTGTTCGGGGCCGTCGAACGGGGGAAGTTGTGAGGACGGTCAGCCGGTCCGGTGCGGCGTTGACCGTCGTGATCGTGACCGCGCTCGCCGCGTTCCCCTTCGTCTTCAAGGCGAACTGGGTCGTGAACATCGCCGTGTTCACGATGATGTACGCGGGGCTCGCGACGGCCTGGAACCTGCTGGGTGGCTACTCGGGCTACATCTCTCTCTGCAACGCCGCGTTCTTCGGTATCGGCGCCTACACGATCGCGAACCTGTTCCCGACCAGCGGAGGCCCGCCCGGCTCCACCCCGTTCCTGATCCTTCCGCTCGTCGGGCTCGGCGCGGCCATCCTGTCGATCCCGATCGGCTGGGTCGCGTTCCGTACCCGGGGCGTGACGTTCGCGATCGTCACGATCTCGTTGCTGTTCGTGGCACAGACCCTGGCGTTCCTCATGCGCTCGTTCACTCGAGGCTCCCAAGGGATGGGCATCGGCGTGCCGCGGTTCTCGGTAGCGACCTACGAGCGGCCGTTCTACCTGGCCTTGCTGGCGATCTTCGTGTTCGCGGTATCGGTCTGCTGGTACGTCCGCCGGGCCAAGCTCGGGCTCACGCTGTTCGCCATCCGCGACGACGAGGACCGTGCGCGCGGGCTGGGGGTCGACACCGAGATCGCGAAGCTCGTCACGTTCGCGACCAGCCTGGGGATCACCGCGATGATCGGCGGCGTGTGGGCTTACTACATCACCTACATCTATCCGCAGTTCGCCGTGGACCCGCTGATCACGATCGGTATGGTGCTGATGGTCTTCCTCGGCGGGAAGGGAACGCTCTGGGGCCCGCTGCTCGGCGCGCTCCTCCTGGTGCCTGCGCAACGATTGCTCGCGCAGAACGCAACCACGGCCCGTTGGTACCTGATCCTGTACTCGGGCGTGTTCCTTTTCGTGATCCTGTTGCTCCCGCGCGGGATCATCCCATCGGTCCAGGACCTCGTCGCGAGGCTCCGATCGAAGAGCGACCGGGACACATCGTCACCTGCCGCGACGGTCCCGACGGTTCCCACGGAGGTCGTTCCGTGAGCGCCCAGACGTTGTTGGAGGTCGACGGCTTGTCCAAGCGGTTCGGCGGGGTCGCCGCGGTGAGCGGAGCCACGTTCTCGGTCGACACCGGGACGATCACCGGTCTGATCGGCCCCAACGGGTCGGGGAAGACCACGGTCTTCAACATGATCACCGGGTACCTGAAGGCCGACGCCGGCACGGTGCGGTTCGAGGCGGTCGCCGTGCCGGTATGGGCCTTCGGCCGGCGAGGGATCTCGCGGAGCGACGCCGCGCAGGCCGAGGAGCTCCTGGACCGATTCGGGTTGGGGAGCCACGCGCACCGAAGGGCGAGTGAGCTGTCTTTCGGCCAGCGGAAGCTGCTCGAGTTCGCGACCGTGTTGATGGGTCGTCCTCGCCTGGTTCTGCTGGACGAGCCCGCCTCTGGCGTCAACCCGTTGATGATCGAGCAGATGGAGCGCCACATCCGCGACGTGCACGCGGATGGCGTGACGTTCCTCGTCGTGGAGCACGACATGAACCTCGTGATGCGTCTCTGCGATCCGATCGTGGTGCTCGACCATGGAGCGAAGATCGCGGAGGGGCATCCCGACGACGTACGGGCGGATCCTGCTGTCCTGGACGCGTACCTGGGGGGCTGACCGACGATGGACGTTGTTCTCTCGATCCGAGGGCTGTTCGCCCGGTACGACAGAGGCGACGTCCTGCGGGGGGTCGACCTCGATGTCGAACGCGGCGGCGTGACATGCGTGATCGGTCCGAACGGCGCCGGCAAGTCCACGGTGCTCAAGGTGGTGAGCGGGCTGCTGCGTCCGCGCGCGGGCGACGTGGCGCTGGACGGCGAACGGATCTCGGGCCGATCGGCGCGCCAGATCCTGGATCACGGCGTGGTCCACGTGCCGCAAGAACGGAGCCTCTTCCCCTCGATGAGCGTGTGGGACAACGTGCTCATGGGCGGGTACGTGCTGTCCCGCGCGGCGCTCCGACGGCGGGTCGACGAGATCGCGTCGAGGTTCCCGATCGTGCGCGAGCGTCGCCGCGAGCGCGCGGGCTCGCTCTCGGGCGGCGAGCAGAAGCTCGTCGAGATCGCGCGCGCGATGATGCTGGAACCCCGGGTGGTGCTGATGGACGAGCCCTCCATGGGGCTGGATCCGAAGGCGCGTCGCGTCGTGTTCGGAACCATCCGGCAGCTCAACGACGCGGGCGCGACCGTGCTGTTGGTCGAGCAGAACGCGCGGTCGGGGCTGGAGATCGCCGGCCGCGGCGCGGTGATGGAGACCGGCGCGGTGCGCCTCGAAGGGGTGGCGCGGGACCTCTTGGACAACCCCGAGGTGGCGCGTCTGTATCTCGGGGGCGCCGCTCGGTCACTCGAGGACCGGGGCTAGATCGATGGGGTGTACCGCCCGCGCATGACCATCGGGTGTGCCTTCGTCGTGGACACGAGCTTGTCCGACGCGGCGGGGTCGACCCGCACGAGGATCCCGCCCTGCCCGCTGGCCGCGACGGCCATGTTGCCACCGACCAGGAAAGCCAGCCCGCCGAACATCTTCGTCTCCGTGAGGCCCTTCTCCCCGGCCACCAGGCCGCGGATCCGGTCTGCCAGATCTTCGTCGTAGGCCATCGCAGGCTCACCTTACCCGGCAGGGAACTCAGGCTTGAGTTCGGGACCCGCCGTCCGGTACGTCGCGATCACGACTCCCGTCCCGGTGGTCGTGCTTCCCGCGAGCTCCAGATCGGCTGGTGGACCGCCGCCGGCGAACAGTCGCTGACCCGTGCCCAGAACGAGCGGATGGATCAGGAGCATGTACGCATCGATCAGGTCGCTCCCCATCAGCGAGCGCACCAGTTCCCCGCTGCCGAGGATCATGAGGTCCTGGTCGAGCTTCTCCTTGAGGTCGGCGACCGTGGCGACGGCATCACCCCGGAGGAGCGTCGAGTTCTCCCAGGGCAACGGCTCGGTGAGCGTCGTCGAGACGACGTACTTCTGGGACGCGTTGAGGACCGGAGTGAACGGGTTGTCGGTCCGCTTGGGCCAGACGGCGTAGAAGTCCTCGTAGGTTCGGCGACCCAACAAGAGCGACCCGGCCCTTCCCATCCCCTCCCACATGACGGGGTCCGCGTACCTCGCCGCCCAGCCGCCACGAGAGAACCCGCCACGGGTGTCCTCGTCGGGCCGGGCCGGCGCCTGCATGACCCCGTCGAGGGAAACACTCATGAACACCTGGATGTCGGCCATCTCCTCCCCTGAAGATCGCGATGGATCCAGGCTACGGCAGGCCGTGCGTCGGGTGATCGTGCGAGGATCCTCCCGGGGGGAACCGTGGATCAGCATGACCAGGTAGTAAGGCCGTCGGCCGGCGCGGGGGTCACCACGCACCGACGTCGTCGGCCGACGGGCGCAGCCCCGCCGCTGCCGAAGCAGATCGGTTCCAGCGGTTGGGCCTGGCTGATCCTGCTCGTCGCCGTAGCCGTCAGCGGCTGTCTGTGGCTCCGCATCGATCCGGGCCCGGTCGACCGGTTCGACGCATGGATCACCGATCCCATCGTCTCGCTCCGCACCGGGTGGCTCGACACGTTCGCACGCCAGGCGCACAACGTCGGATCCCGCGTCGGGTTCGCGGCGCTCGGTCTGCTCGTCGTGTTCGCGACCGCGTGGTTCCGTCGCTGGCGCCATCTGGTGATCTGGCTGATCTCCCTCGGCATCGTCGGGGCCTTCTTGCAGGGACTCGAGCTTCTCTCGCTGCGACCGCGACCGTTCGGCGTGCAGCAGCTCGCGAGCTGGGAGGGCTACGCCACGCCGTCGATCCCGATCGGCGCGGTCGCATTCCTCGCGATCGGCGTGGTGTTCATGCTCGTCGTTCCCGGGCGTCCTCGGTTCTGGGCGAAGGTCGCCGCGGCTGTCGCGATCGCGATCATCGGCGCGCTGCGGATCTACCTCGGCGTCGACCACTTCACCGACGTCGTGACCGGCGGGATCGTCGGGGTGGCGATCCCGCTCGCCGCGTTCCGCGCGTTCGCCTCCAACGACCTCGTCCCGGTCTCCTACGCTGCGCGCGGCAAGTCCGCGCACCTTGACGTCACCGGGCGCCGGGGCGAGGCGATCCGCGCCGCCTTGCAGGACCAGCTCGGGTTCACGGTGGAGGACATCAAGCCGGTCGGGCTCGAGGGCTCCGGCGGTTCCACCCCGCTGAAGCTCACCGTGACCGACGAGGCAGGCCGGCGGCGGACGATCTTCGCGAAGCTCTACGCGAAGAGCCACGTGCGCGCGGACCGCTGGTACAAGCTCGGCCGCTCGATGCTCTACGGACGGCTCGAGGACGAGACGCCGTTCTCCACCGTCCGGCGGTTCGTGGAGTACGAGGACTACACCCTCCGCATGCTGGGCGAGTACGGGTTCCCGACGCCCGCGGCGCTCGGCATCGTGGAGATCACCCCCGAGCGCGAGTACCTGATCGCGATGGACTTCTTCGACGACGCGGCGGAGATCGGTGAGGCGGAGATCGACGCGCGCGTGATCGACGAGGGGCTCGCGATGATCCGGCTGATGTGGGACGTCGGGCTCGCTCACCGGGACATCAAGCCGGCCAACCTGATGGTGCAGCGCGGCGATCTGAAGCTGATCGACGTCTTCTTCGTCCAGGTCCGGCCGTCGCCGTGGCGCCAGGCGGTCGACCTCGGGAACATGATGCTGGTGCTTGCGCTCCGGTCGGACGCGCGGTCCGTGTACGACGCCGCGCTTAAGTACTTCACCCCCGACGAGCTCGCCGAGGCGTTCGCGGCGACGAAGGGGGTCGCGAGCCCGACGCAGCTGCGTCAGCAGCTGAAGCAGGACGGCCGCGATCTGCTCGCCGAGTTCCGGGCGATGACCCCCGCCCGCCGGCCGATCTCGGTGCAGCGTTGGAGCATCCGCCGGGTCGGGCTGATCCTCCTCGCGCTCGTGGTGGTCCTGCTCGCGGGGCTGACGGGCGTCGGGCTGTTCTTCCCCACCCGCGGCACCGTGACGGCGCCGCTCTGCGGCACCGGGCAGCCGATGAAGCTGATGGCGCAGGCGGTGCCGAGCGCAACGAAGCTCCCGTGCGTCGCGACCTTGCCGGTCGGGTGGAGCGTCGGCGCCTCCGAGACCGTCCAGGGTAGGGCGACCTTCGCGGTCGGCGTCGGCGACGGTTCGAGCGAGCCGGTGACGGTGACCCTCACCGGGTCGTGCCCGGCGCCCGTCGAAGGGACCGAGCAGATCCCGATCGAGGGCGGGTGTGTGACCTACACCCCGACCATCACCGACCGGGACGTGCCGTCGTTCGCGCTGGACGGCGGCCTGTCCTTCACGTCTCGCGCCGACGTCATCGCGGCGGTCGATAGCAACGACGACCAGGTGCTGTGCGGAGCGCTCGCCCCTCCCTGCCCGTGACACCGGCCGTTCGGGCGGGCGTCCGCATCAGACGAGACGGACGAGCCTGGCGAGCCGAGCGAGGTTCACGGTCCAGCCGACGCCGAACACCTGCGGCACGAAGAGCCGTTCGTCCTCGGTGTTCCACCAACGCGATCGTGCGCGTTCGAACGTAGGCGCCCGGAAGTCGTACGGCACGATCCCGGCGACCGCGCCCTCCCAGGTGCGATCGTCCGGGTCGCGACGGAGCTGCTCGATCAGCGCGGCGACGACGAGTCCGATCGCGACCAGCTTCACGAACCTGCGGAAACGCTCCATGGCATCATCCTGCCACGTCGAACTTCTCTGAGGCTGGGATCAGCTCTCGCGCAGCGAACTCACGTGTGAGGTCGGAGCGGATGGATCAGGAGCGTGTGGCCATCTCCTCCGCCCTCGTCCACATCCCACGCCGCGCTCGCAGCGTACGCTGGTCTCATGAGTCGCCTCGTCGTTTCGGAATTCATGACGCTCGACGGCGTGATGGAGGCGCCCGGGTTCGAGGAGCATCGGGACGGCAAGAACGCCTGGGCCCTGTATG
>VAYF01000188.1 GCA_005883885.1 Actinomycetota bacterium
AGATCGGGTCCCTTCGTCGTTTCAAGGACGACGCCGCCGAGGTCCGTGAGGGTTTCGAGTGCGGTATCGGTCTCGAGAACTATCAAGACGTCAAGGAGGGCGACATCATCGAGGCTTACGAGGTCGAAGAGTTCGCCCGATCTATCTGAGCCGGCCGTGTTGGTCGCACTCGCGCGGTTCGATCTGCGGATCCCCGGATGTCGATCGCTGAAGCAGAAGCGACACGTGCTGACGACCCTCACGACCGCGCTTCGGCAGCGCTTCCCAGTGAGCGTGGCTGAGG
>VAYF01000189.1 GCA_005883885.1 Actinomycetota bacterium
GGTTCTATGCCGCAAGGACCGCGAACGGAGCGGGTCGGCGAGGGGCTCCGAGAGATCCTCGCCGAAGCGATCCACAAGCTGAAGGACCCGAGGATCGGGTTCGTCACGATCACCGGCGTCAAGGTCTCCCGCGATCTCCGGGTCGCCTGGGTCTCCTTCACGGCGTTCGGCGATGAGGCCGCCAAGGCGGGTTCGCGGGCGGCGCTGCGTTCCGCGACGCCTCACCTCCGGCATGAGCTGGGTCGTCAGATCCGGCTCAAGGTCGTCCCGGAGCTTCGGTTCGAGGAAGACGACACGCTCGCGACCGGTGAGCGCATCGACCGGATCATCGACCGGCTGCATCACGAGGAGGGTGCTTCGCATGACGCCTGAGGACCTCGCCCGGGCCGCCGAGGTCCTGAGCGAAGCCGACCTCGTTGCGATGGCGTGCCACGTGAACCCCGACGCCGACGCCCTCGGATCGATGCTCGGGCTCGCGCAGCATCTCGTTGCCCGCGACACCGAGGTCACGTGTTCGTTCCCCAACAACCCACCGAACCTGCCTCGATGGGCCGACATGCTTCCCGGGCTCGAGCTCCTGGTGCCGCCCAACCGGTTCCCTCGGTCGCCGGCCGTGATGGTGACGTGCGACTGTGCGTCGTTCGATCGGTTGGGGATGCTCGAGCCCTCTGCGACGGCAGCCAAGGAGCTGATCTGGATCGACCACCATCGGTCGAACGACGGCAGCGGCACGATCCGGCTGGTGGACCCCGACGCGTCCTCGACGTGCGAGCTCGTGGCGAGGTTGATCGACGAGATCGGCGGGGAGCTGACGCGCGAATCGGCGCTCTGCCTCTATGCGGGCCTCGTCACGGACACCGGCCGGTTCCAGTACGAGGCGGTTACCTCGCAGACGCTCCGGCTCGCCGCCCGTCTCCGCGAGCACGATTTCGACCACGCCCGGCTCTCCCAGGTGCTCTACGAGGACAACGGAGCGGCCTACCTCCGGTTGGTTGGCCGGGCGCTGAGCCGGCTCCAAGAGGTACCGGAGGCCGAGCTCGTCTGGACGTACCTGACCCAAGGCGATCTGGCCGAGGCCGGGGTCGGTCCCGGCGACACCGACGACCTGATCGACGTGCTTCGGACCGCCCGGGAGGCGGATGTCGCCGCGATCCTCAAGCAGCAGCGGGATGGCCGGTTCAAGGTGAGCGTCCGCTCGCGCGGCGGGCACGACCTGGCGGTGGCCGCCGCCGCCTTCGGCGGCGGCGGCCACCGCCTCGCCGCGGGATACACCAGCGAACACGGTCCGGCCGGGACGATCGAGCGTCTCGCGCGGGTGCTCCGCGGCGAGCCGGTCACGTCGTGAGCCTGGGGTCCGTCGAAGGGCTGCTGCTGGTCGACAAGCCCTCGGGCATCACGTCGCACGACGTCGTCGCGATGGTCCGACGGGCAACCCAGGCCAAGAAGGTCGGTCACGCGGGGACCCTCGACCCCATGGCGACCGGGCTCCTCGTGTTGGGATTGGGTCGAGCGACCCGGCTCCTTCGGTTCCTGGGCGACCTCCCGAAGACGTACGAGGGGACCTTCCGTCTCGGGGTCGAGACGACCACGCTCGACGCCGAGGGTGACGTGACCGGGGAGTCGCGGGTCGCCGTGACCGACGCCGAGATCGCCCGAGCGATGGCGGCGAAGCTCGGCGGGTCGTGGCAGCGTCCGCCGGCCTTCAGCGCGGTGAAGGTCGGCGGGCGCAAGCTGTACGACGCGGCTCGGCGGGGAGAGCTGCTCCGTGCCGAACCGCGGAGCGTCACGGTCGACCGGTTCGAGCCGGTCGCCCGGAACGGCGTGGACGTCGACTTCATCGCCGTCGTGAGCGGCGGCACGTACGTGCGCGTCCTCGCGGCCGACGTCGGGTCGGCGCTGGGCTGCGGTGCGCACCTCAGGCGGCTCCGACGGACGGCGATCGGATCGTTCATCGTGAGCAACGCGAGCCCCCCCGAGACGGTCGGTGACGTCATCCCCATCGAACGGGCCGTCGAGCACCTTCCCCGCCTGGAACTCGAGCCGGAGGAGGCGCGCGTCGCGCGCGACGGGAGCATCCTCGGACCCGCCGGGATCCAGGGGCCCTACGCCGTCTTCGATCCGGCGGGCTCTCTGGTCGGGATCTACCGAGACGACGGGCCGAAGGCCCGTCCGGAGGTGGTCCTCGCCCGGCTCGGGTAGGCTCGGCGGCGATGCCCGAACCCAAGGGCCGCACGCGTCTGACCTGGAAGCGGATCGTCGGCTACGTGATCTCCGTCGCGATCGTGGTCGCGATCTTCGCGTGGGCGATCCCGAAGTACGCCGACTACCACGACGTCATCTCCGCGATCAGGACGTTGACGCCGCTCGAGCTCTGGTCGCTGGTGGCCGCGACGATCTTCAACCTCGTGACCTACTGGTGGGCGAATCAGGCGGCCATGCCGGGCATGGGCATCGGCAAGGCCGCCGTCCTGACGCAGACGACGACATCGGTCGCGAACACGCTCCCCGCGGGAGGTGCGATCGCGATCGGTCTCACGTACTCGATCCTGGACTCATGGGGTTTCACCGGCACGAACGTCGCGCTCTACGTGGGCGTGACCGGCATCTGGAACATCTTCACGAAGCTCGGGCTACCGATGCTCGCGCTGGTGTTCCTCGCGCTCAGCGGGCATCTAACCCCGGCGTACATCGTGGCTGCGGTCGTCGGCCTCGCGTTCCTCGGGGCCGCGGTGGTGCTGTTCGCGCTCCTCTTCCGCAGCGAGACGTTCGCGATCCGGATCGGGAACGCGCTCGTTCGCGTTGTGTCCTGGTTCCGTGGACTCCTCCGTAAGCCCAGGGTCACGGGATGGGGCGAGGGTGCAGCTCGGTTCCGACGAGACACGATCACGCTCGTCCGGTACCGATGGATCCGGTTGACGCTGTTCACCGTGCTGAGCCAGTTGGCCCTCTTCTTCGTGCTGTTGCTCTCGCTCCGTCACATGGGCGTCTCGGAGCACGAGGTGTCGTCCGCGGAGGCCTTCGCGGTGTTCGCGTTCTCGCGATTGCTGTCGGCGGTCCCGATCACGCCGGGTGGGGTCGGTCTGATCGACCTCGGGTACATCGGGGGACTGACCGCGTTCGACTCACTCGAGAAGGCGCAGATCGTCGCGGCGGTGCTGCTGTTCCGCGCCCTCACGTACGGCATCCAGATCCCGATCGGAGGGTTCACGTACGTCATCTGGCGGGTGAAGTCGGATTGGCGCCGCCCCGCCGATGTGGCCGCGCAGCGGGAGCGGGTCAGCTACTTCCCCGCTTGAACGGGTGCGTCCGGCGCGTCCTCGCGGGGGATCGGCTCCCCACGGGCCCGGAAGATCACGTCACGGCACTCCGTGACCGCCGCCGCCCAGAAGATCGCGATACCCGCACCGAGGAGCGTGCCAGCCACCACGTCGGAGAACCAATGGGCGGCGAGGTACACGCGCGACATCGACATGACGAATGCGAACCCGACCGCCAACCATTCCCAGCGGTGGCGTCGCTCGCCCGCCGGGAAGAACGCGAGCACCAGGGCGTGCTGGCCCAGGTCGAGGCGAACGCGAGGCACCCGGCCCAGCGCCGACGGATCGCGAGCACGAGGACGGCGGCGATCCGGACCGGGATCGTGACGACGCCGCCGCCGATCACGTTCAGCACCTTGCAGATCCACGTGAGCGAAGCGTTCCGAACGTCGAGCATCCAGCCGCTCATCGTGGTGTCGAACCTGCCGACGAAGCGGATCGTCGTCAGCGGAGCGACCTCGGGTGGGTGACGGCCCACCAAGAAGAGCGACGCGCTGCAGCCGGCCAGCAGGGCGAGCGACCAGAGGAACGCGCGTCGGTGGTTTGCGAGCATCTGCGTTTCCGCAGTCATCCGGGGTCCTCGCACGGTGGCGGACCGGTCATCGGCGAGGTGGTGGGGGGACGGGAGGAACCGAACGGAGCGGAGGAGTACGTGCGGATCGGAAGAACTCCGTCGCTCCCGGCGTTCCCCACAGCCCGACCAGGACGACGACGTCGATCAGCCCGATCACCCAGGCGACGAACGCGCCGGGTTGGCGTGTCAGGACCGAAACGACGCTGAACAGCAGTGACAGGCCGAAGACCGCGGTCGTGACGATGCGCGCAGCGTTGCTCCCGCCGAAGAGCGCGTAGACGAGCACGAGCTCGAGGAGTCCGAGCGTGAGCACGACGAAACCGGTGACCACGAGGGGGCCCTGCGAGAGCCCGTGGCGGGCCATCTGCCGCGTGTTCGACGCGACGAGCAGGACGATCAACCCACCGAGCGCTGAGAACGCGCCGTTGATGCCCATCAGCCAGCCGGCGAACGTCACGCCTCCTGGTCGTCGCTGCACGCATCCTCCCCTGGGCACATCGGGCCGAGGTTGTCATGGGCAGGGAGGGGGGCGCAAGGCGGGTACGCTCTGCGGCCGTGGAAGTCGTGCGCGGGATCCGGTCGCTCCCGCTCGCCGAGGAGCCATCCGTCGCAACGGTCGGATTCTTCGATGGCGTCCATCTGGGTCATCAGGCGGTCCTGGGAGCGAACCGCGGCTGCTCACCACGGTGGAACGGAAGGCCGAGCTGATCGCCGCCTCCGGCGTCGACGTCCTCGTCGTCCTCACGTTCGATCGGGACTTCTCCCTGATCACGGCCGAGGACTTCGTCATGGAGGTCCTGGTCCGCGGCGTGCACGCCGTGCATGCGGCGATGGGCGCTAACTTCACGTTCGGGTTCAAGGCCCAAGGGACGATGCGGACGCTCCCTGGCCTCGCGACTCCCCACGGGCTCGGCGTGGAGACGGTCGAGCTCGTGGAACTCGGGGAACGGATCGTCTCATCGACCTCGATCCGCACCGCGCTCTCGTCGGGCGACCTCGAGTGGCCGCTCGCTGCGCTCGGTCGACGGTTCGTCCTCGATGGCGAGGTCGTCACCGGCCACGGTCGCGGTCGAGGCCTCGGGTACCCGACGGCCAACCTTCGCACGTGGCCAAGGCTGCTCCTTCCGGGACAAGGGATCTACGCAGGCGTGGCGACCCATGGGGCACGCCGGTACCGAGCCGCGATCGACTGCGGAACGAATCCGACCTTCGGGGTCGAGCCGCTGCACGTCGAGTCGTTCCTGCTGGACTTCGAAGGTGATCTTCCCGGCGAGCCGTTATCGATCGAGTTCTGGTCGCGTTTGCGCGACGAGGTCCGGTACGACTCCGTGGACGAGCTCGTATCGGCGATCGAGGCCGATGTGACGAGGACCCGCCAGCTGATCCCCGATGCGGCCATGCCGTGAGCGTCACCGCAGGTCGTGGGGCCGTTGTCGCTGGTAGCCTTGACCTTCGACCATGACGTTGACCAAAGAAGCCAAGACCGAGATCATCCAGGAGCATGCCCGCACCGCGGGCGACACCGGCTCCGGCGAGGTGCAGGTCGCCGTGCTGACCAAGCGGATCGGCGACCTCACCGAGCATCTCAAGCTGCACAAGCAGGATCATCACAGCCGCCGTGGCCTCCTGATGCTGGTCGGGCGCCGCCGGCGCCTGCTGGAGTACCTCAAGCGGGAGGACATCGAGCGGTACCGCGCGATCGTCGCGAAGCTCGGTCTCCGACGATGAACGTGCTCGGCGCCGCCGCGGCGGCGCCGGACCGAAAGGAGTGATGCGTCACGACCACGTGAGTGGCCGCAGGAGGGAAGGCCCGAAGCGAGGTCGGTTCTCAGTCGCGAGCTTCCGCAGCGGTGACGCCCCGGAGGTTCACCACTGACAACCGGCCCGAACCCTCCACCACCAAGCGGCGCGCACGCCGCGCGCCCTGACTCCGAGGAGGAGATCGACCGGATGGTCACCACTATGTCGCGCCAGGTCGGCGCGAACGAGATGACGTTCGAAGCCGGCAAGCTCGCGAAGCTCGCCGATGGGAGCGTCGTCGTCACGTATGGGCAGACCCAGGTGCTCGCCACCTGCGTCCGCTCGAAGCCCCGCGAGGGGATCGACTTCTTCCCGCTCACGATCGACGTCGAGGAGCGGATGTACGCGGCCGGGAAGATCCCGGGCTCGTTCTTCCGGCGTGAGGGCCGGCCGGGCGAGACCGCGATCCTCACGGCTCGCCTGATCGACAGGCCCCTTCGCCCCACGTTCAAGGAAGGCTTCCGCGACGAGGTGCAGGTCATCTGCACGATCCTGTCCGTCGACATGGCCAACCCGTACGACATCCCCGCGATGAACGCGGCCGCGTGTGCCGTGGGGCTGGCCGGGCTCCCGTTCGACGGACCGGTCGCCGCGGTGCGGCTCGGGATGATCGGCGGTCGGTGGGTCGTCAACCCCACGTTCCAGGAGCTCGAGGACGCCACCTTCGACATCGTCGTCGCTGGCGCCAAGAATGCGCAGGCGGGGGTCGATATCCTCATGATCGAGGGTGAGGCTCCCGAAAGCACTTGGCCGCTGCTCGGCGCCGGCGGGGGCGCGGTCGCGCCGACCGAGGAGGTCGTCGCGCAAGGTCTCGAGGTCGCGAAGGCGGAGATCGGGCAGCTGGTTGCGTTCCAGGAGGAGTTCATCAGAGCCCACGGGGTGACGCCGATGGAGTTCACGCCGTCACCGCTGTACGGCCAGGACATCTGGGACACGCTGTACGCGAACTTCGCCGGCAAGCTCGAAGCCGCCATCGTCCCGGACAAGCAGGCTCGAGACGCTGCCTTCGATGCGGTGAAGGAGGAAGCGAAGCTCCATCTCGCCACGGTGCTCGGTGCGGCGTTCGAAGAGCGCGACCAGGAGTTCTCGGCCGCGTGGAAGAGCCTCCAGAAGAAGGTCATGCGCAGGCGCGTGATCGAGCAGGGCGTCCGGCTCGACGGTCGCGGGTCGAAGGACATCCGTCGGCTCTCGGCCGAGGTTGGCCTGGTCCCTCGGGCGCACGGCTCGGCGCTGTTCGAGCGTGGCGAGACACAGGTGCTCAACGTCACGACGCTCGGCATGCTGCGGATGACGCAGCTGATCGACACGCTCGACCCCGAGGATTCGAAGCGCTACATGCACCACTACAACTTCCCGCCGTTCTCCACGAGCGAGACGGGCCGGGTCGGCTCACCTCGTCGACGTGAGATCGGCCACGGCGCGCTCGCCGAGCGGGCGTTGATCCCGGTGGTGCCGACCGAAGAGGAGTTCCCGTACGCGCTTCGCCTGGTGTCGGATGTGCTGGCCTCGAACGGTTCCACATCGATGGCGAGCGTGTGCGGATCGACGCTGTCGTTGATGGACGCCGGCGTCCCGATCAAGGCGCCCGTCGCGGGGATCGCGATGGGCATGATCGCCGATGACGGGCAGTTCGTAACCCTGACCGACATCCTGGGTGCCGAGGACGCGCTG
>VAYF01000200.1 GCA_005883885.1 Actinomycetota bacterium
CGTGGCGGGGGCGATGGCCTACGCCCTCGCGGAACGTGGGGCCACGGTCCAGCCCGGATCGACGGCGACGATCTCGCCCGCCTTATCTTCCGAGGCTGCCGTGGCTGCGACGATCCCCGGCGTCCCGTTCCCGGCCTGTCATGCGACGAGCCTCAACTACTACTCGGAGCGATCCGAGTACGGGTCCATCTATCTCTTCGGCCGCGGCACGGCGGGGGCTGCCTGCCCGGAGCTCGACAGCCGAAACGCCTACCTCGGTCTCAACGTTGGAAATCTCGGCCCCGGACCGAAGCCGCAGATCTTCGGTCCGATCGACTGCTTCACGGGATGCCGGATCTTCGGAGCGCCGGACATCGACGGAGACGGACGACCTGAGCTCGCGGTCGTGGTCGTTGACGCCACGGGCGCTGACTCGATCGAGCTCTATCGGATCGAGCCCGACTCCGACCCGCCCTTCGTACAAGTAATGACGATGGTGGCGGGCAGGAGCGTGCCGTTCTACTTCGATTGGGGCGGCAGTGACGGTTACCGGTCCGGAGCAACCTGTCCCACGACGTCTGAACCGACGAACCAACATCCGAACCCACCGAGATCGGGCACCCTGCTCGTGTGGAGCGCGCGACGCAGCGGTGGCCTCTGGCATGTTGTCAAGCGGGATCTGCCCCTCAAAGGTGCAACGATCACGCAAAGGGCGGGCGCGAGGTATACGGCGCCAAGCGAAGAGTTCTTCCCCGATGGAGGTGGGACGGACTTCTGCGGAGCGCCCGTCGCGCCTTGATGGAGATCGATCACCCGGAGGTCAGGCCGAGCACCAGCTCGTTCAACAGGAGCATGCCGCGTTCGGTCGGGACGAGCTGACCGAGGTCGTCCACGAGCAGACCGCTCTGCACGTACGGCTCGTACCGGCCCGCGTCGAACCACGACGCCGGCACGCCCTGGAGGATCCGCAGCTTCAGGAAGACCTCCTCGAGGTACGCGTCGGAGGGATCGAGCGATTCCGAGCCGCCGATCGGGAGCTCGCCGGATTCGACCTTCTCCATGTACGTCTCGGGCGGTCGCACGTTCCACCAGCGGACATCGTCGCGGTACCCGTGCGCGCCGGCGCCCAGCCCGACGTACGCCCTGCGCTCCCAGTAACCGAGGTTGTGCACGCACTCGAAGCCCGGGCGGGCCCAGTTCGAGATCTCGTAATGGCCGTAGCCGGCGTCGCCGAGCACGTCGCAGGCCAACAGGAACATGTCGGCCTGCAGATCGGGATCAGGTCCGGGCACCTCGCCGGCCGCGACCTCCCGTCCGAGCGCGGTCGCCGGCTCGATCGTGAGCGCATACGCCGAGACGTGCTCGGGGCCGAGGGACAGGGTTTCGTCGAGGGTGCGTCGCCAGGACTCGAGCGACTCCCCGTTCGCGCCGTAGATCAGATCGAGGCTCAGATTGCGGAAGCCCGCCCGTCGTGCCGCGGCGACCGCGGCGCGGACGGACGTGGGCTGGTGGATCCGTTCCAGGGACCGGAGGACCGCGGGATCGAAGGACTGCGCCCCGATCGACAACCGAGCGAAGCCCGCCTCCAGCAGCCTGATCAACGACGCTTCGGTCACGGTGTCGGGATTCGCCTCGGTCGTGACCTCGGCGTCGGGGGTCATCTCGAAGCGGTCCCGCAGGTGCGCGAGTAACGCCCGCAGGTCCGCCGGCTCCATCGTCGTCGGGGTCCCGCCGCCCAAGAACACGCTGACGAACTGGGTCCCCGCCCAGCCCGGCGCGGTCAGCTCCGCCTCGCGGAGCAGCGCCGCGAGGTACCGGGGCTTCAGACCGTCCATCCCGGCGTAGGCGTTGAAGTCGCAGTAGCCGCATCGCGTCAGACAGAACGGGATGTGGACGTAGATCCCGGCAGGCGCGCTCACTTCTTCTTCGCCCCTTCGTCGACCCGGAGCGCGGCGATGAACGCGTCTTGTGGGACGTCCACCTTGCCAACGCGACGCATCCGTTCCTTACCCTTCTTCTGGGTCTCGAGGAGCTTCCGCTTCCGCGTGATGTCGCCGCCGTAGCACTTCGCGAGGACGTCCTTGCGTTTGGCCTTCACGGTCTCGCGCGCGATCACCTTCGAGCCGATCGACGCCTGGATCGCCACGTCGAAGAGCTGCCGGGGGATCAGTTCCTTCAGCCGCTCCGTCATCTTCTTGCCGTACTCGTAGGCCTTCTCGCGGTGCACGACCGAACTGAACGCGTCCACGGGCTCGCCGTGGAGCATGATGTCGACGCGCACGAGCTTCGCCTCTTGCAGGCCCCAGGGCTCGTAATCGAGACTCGCGAAGCCCCGGGTCTTGGACTTCAGCTGGTCGAAGAAGTCGAACACGACCTCCGCGAGCGGCAAGAGGTAGTGCACCTCCACCCGTTCGGGCGTGAGGTACTCCATGTCGACCATCTCACCGCGGCGAGCCTGGCAGAGTTCGAAGATCGCGCCCACGTAGGTCGCGGGAGTGATGATGGTCGCGTAGATGACGGGCTCCTCGACGCGGTCGTAGTCGCCACCCGGCGGCATCTCGGCCGGGTTGTGCACGACGATCTCCTCCGCGCCGCGGAAGACGTGGAACTCCACGTTGGGCGCGGTCGAGATCAGCTCCAGGTCGAACTCGCGCTCCAGGCGTTCGCGGACGATGTCCATGTGCAGCAAGCCGAGGAACCCGACGCGGAACCCGAACCCGAGCGCCTGGGACGTCTCGGGCTCGTAGACCAGCGCCGAGTCGGAGAGCTTCAGCCGATCGAGCGCTTCGCGCAGGGCCGGATAGTCGTTCCCGTCCGCCGGGTACAGACCCGACCAGACCATCGGCTTGGGTTCGCGATAACCGGGGAGCGGCTCGGCGGCGCCCTGCTTGCCGGCAAGGGTGATCGTGTCGCCCACCTTCGCGTGGTGAACGTCCTTGAGGCCGGTCACGAGATAGCCAACCTCGCCGGGGCCGAGCGCGTCGACCGGCGTCGCCTCCGGCGCCATGACCCCGGTCTCCTCCGCCTGCGACGTGATGTGGGTCGCGAACATCTTGATCGTGGCGTTGGAGCGCAGCGTCCCTTGTTTCACACGGATGTACGTGATGACGCCGCGGTAGGTGTCGAATCCGGAGTCGAAGATCAACGCTTGCACGGGCGCATGCAGGTCGCCCTCCGGATGCGGCACGCGGTCGACCACGGCTTTCAGGACGTCGCCGACGCCCTCGCCGGTCTTCGCCGAGACGTGCAGGATCTCCGCCGGATCGGTCCCGAGCAGCTTCGCGAGCTCCTCGGCTCGCTTCGCGGGTTCGGCGGCCGGCAGATCGATCTTGTTGATCACCGGGACGATCGTGAGACCGGCGTCACGGGCGAGGTGGTAGTTGGCGAGGGTCTGCGCCTCGAGCCCTTGCGCAGCATCGACCAACAGGATCGCGCCCTCGCAGGCTGCCAGGCTCCGGGAGACCTCGTAGGTGAAATCGACGTGTCCGGGGGTGTCGATCAGGTTGAGCTCGTAGCCTTCGTGGAACAGGCGGACGGCCTGTGCCTTGATCGTGATGCCCCGCTCCCGCTCCAGGTCCATCCGATCGAGGTATTGCGCCCGCATCGCGCGTTCGTCGACGGTGTGGGTGAGCTCGAGCATCCGATCGGCCAACGTGGATTTCCCGTGGTCGATGTGCGCCACGATGCAGAAGTTGCGGATGCGGGAGATCTCGGTCGACACGAGGCACCAATGGTACGGGTGAGGACCGCGCGTATCCGAGCCGGCCGCTGGCCAGCCGTCCTACCCAGGTAGACCTAGACCGAGAGGGCCACTGGTAAACTCCGTGGCTCTCATGGCGAACATCAAGTCACAGATCAAGCGCAACAGGCAGAACGGCAAGCGCCACGACCGCAACACGACGGTCCGGAGCGCGC
>VAYF01000201.1:0-3799 GCA_005883885.1 Actinomycetota bacterium
ATCAGCGTGAGCGCTGCGATCCCCGCGGCTGCCCCCAGCGCGGATCCGAGCGGACGCCGGATGCGGCGCGCAACGACGAACAACGCGAAGCCGACGACGAGGAGCGTCAACCCCGCGACGAGGGGGAGCCTCGTGAAGCTCGTGTCCGGTGCGACGATCTCCTCTTCGATCGGAGGCAGATCCGAACCGTTGCCCAGCGGCAGCGGATCGTGCAGGGCGGCCAACGCCTGGTCTTCGGTGGTGTATCCATCGCGCACCATCGAGGTAAGGACCTGGACCTGTCGCTGACGCGAGAGCGTCGGTTGCAGCAGCGGGTCGTATCCGGAGGGATCCTGGATGATCCCGGCGAGCACGCTCGCGCGGGCGAGGTCGAGGCGCGAGGGGCCGACGCCGAAATAGCGTTCCGAGGCTGCCCGGACCCCATAGGCCCCGTCCCCGAAATACACGCTGTTGAGGTAGAGCTCCAGGATCCGCGGCTTCGAGAGGTCGGACTCGAGCCGGATCGCGACGGCGGCGTCCTGCAGCTTCCGCCACGGTGAGTCGTCGTTGCCCCCCAGGTAGAGAACCTTCGCGAGTTGCTGGGTCAGGGTGCTGCCGCCCTGGGACAGGGTGAGGTGGCTCGCGTCGTATGCGAACGCTCTGGTGAGACCGATCAGGTCGATCCCGTGATGGCGGTAGAAGCGCTCGTCCTCGGTGGCGACGATCGCCCGTTGGAGAACCGGCGAGATCGCACGCAGCGGAACGAACCGGCCCCCGACGGCGCGCAGCCGTCCGAGGACGATCTGCTTCGGTCGCGCCGGTGCGGGAGCCGTGACCCACGCGGCAACCAGGACGCCCGTCAGCAGGACGGCGATGCCGACCACGCCGACCACCAAGCGTCTGCGCCACACGGGTCGTCGCTCGGAATTCTCGCTCGAAGGGCGCTCGATGCTTCCGGCCTCCACCCATGAACCGTAGGCCGGGCGCATCATCCGGCGGGGCCTGAGGTGTGACGTTTCGGTGTCCCTCGCTCGGTGAGGCACGTATGAACCGCGCCTCCCCGCCGCCCGTAATCCTCCGGACGACGACAAGGGAGGAGCCTGTGCGACGGAACCTGGTGGCGATCGCCTTGGCCGCGAGCCTCCTCGGCTCGCTCGCGGCCCAGCCCGCCGAAGCCGCGGTGGTGATCAAGGGGGTCAGCACCACGGCCGGCTTCAAGTGGAAGCCCCACGCCGTGAGTGTCGCGAAGGGGACCAAGGTGGTCTGGAAGGCCGTCACGGGGACCCACACGGTGACGGCGTGGAAGGGCCGGTGGTCGAAGTCGACGACGATCCGGCAGGGAACGTCGACCTCGTTCATCTTCAGGAGGATCGGTATCTACCGGTTCCGGTGCCTGTTCCACTCCACGCTCGTGAGTGGGGTGTGCAGAGGGATGTGCGGCAGGGTCACCGTCGGGTAACGCCGTTACGTGAGGGGGAACGGCGGCTGCCACCACCACGGCTCGCCGTTGACGTCGATCGCCGTCACCCACTTCACCCACCAGAACCCTCGTCGGCCGGGTACGACCAAGCGGGCAGGAGCGCCGTGGCCCGCGGACAGCGGCACGCCACCGACGTGCGTTGCCAGAAGGAGTGCCGAAGCCTCGGAACGTGCGAACCGCCGGCTGTAGCCGGTGACCGATCGGACGAGGATCGACTCGCCACCCGCGCCCTCGAGCAGGCGGTCGAGGCGCGCCCCTCGCCACTCCTGCTCCGCGTACCACCCACCGGTGCAATCGAGCGTCGCGCGGAGCGTGTCGTCGAACGCGACGAGGTCGTCGACGGGATAGCTCCGAGCGCCGTTCAGCACGTGCAGCCGCCAGGATGCCGGATCGAGCTCCTGGATGGAGTCGTTGAGCCACTGCGTGACCGGCATGCGGGCCGGATCGCCGGACCCCGTTTCGAACGAGCCGGTCGCCCGTCGATCGGCGCCGGGCGCGCCGGTCGCGCGGAGCACACCCGCGAGCGCCAGCCAGCCGGCCGCACCAGCACCCAGCACCGCGCCACTTCGCAGGAGGTTCCTCCGTGAGAGGTCGGTCGTGCGCGGACGGACGGGCCGCTGCACAACATGCGCGCCGCCGACCGCGATGGCCGCGATCGCCGTCGCGACATGGATCCCGAGCGGCGAGAAGGTCCCGACGGACCGAACGATCCCCGTCACGTGGATCATGGCGGCCACGATCGAGGTCACGATCAACGCGGCGAACGTGATCGCGCTGGCCCTCCCAGGACGCCGGCGCGCGAGCCCCCGTCTCGCGATCGTCCGCTTCCATGGCGCGAGCGCAACGATGCCCAGACCGACGACGCCGTGAGCGAGCACGATCCACCGGACGAGCGCCGACCCGACCAACCAGGACGCCACGCCCGTCACGAACGCGAGAACCAAGAGCCCGAGGAGTGCGAGGTTCGTGCGTCGCTCGGCCACGACCCCATCGTGCCACCAGATGGGTGGCCGATGGCGATCCCTGTTCTAGCCTTGCGGATCCTCGGCGTTCAGCTTCCTGGAGCCGACCCGCAGTGCGACGGAGCCCGCGAGCAGCAGCACGATCATGGCGGCAACGCCCCAGGGGAGGTTCTCCGGACCCGTGAACGCCGTGCCCCCCCTCGAGCCGGACTCACCCTTGACCGTCGGACCCCGTGTGGAAGAGCTTCCGCTGCTGCCGCTCACGGACGAGGTCGACGAGGATGAAGAGCTCGAGCTGCTCGAGGAGGACGTGGGCGGCGGGGTCGTCGACGTCGAGCTCGGGCAGTTGGTCAGGTCCGCCGTCGCCTCGTCGGAGAAGTAGACGTGGTCGACCGGCAAGCCGAGCCTGATCCGGAAGAAGTGGGACTCTCCGAGCGGCTCCGTGTACGTTCGCTGGACCCGTTCCCCTGGAGCCAGTCGCCCCTCCTCCACGAGTCGTCCGTCGATCCTGATCAGGTACCCCAGCGACTTGTCCTGGGTGTTGTGTGCGCTGACGACCGTCGTTGGGTTATCACAGGTACCCGGGGTCACCACGACTTCGTCCGACGGTCCCGGGTCGGCATGTGCCGCCACGGGGAGTGCAAGGAGCATGCCGATACCGAGCAGCAGCAGACGTTTCACGACCCATCCCCCTCCGAATGGTCCTCTCTCCTCCTCATCCTCCACCCGTCCCAACGGATCTCGTGGAGCGTGACCCTGTATCTTCCGGTACCCAGATAGCGCTTGAGCGAAACCGGGGACTCAGGGAGGGGACCCGATGTCGTCCGATACCACCCGACCCGCACCGCCGATACCGCCGCCCGATCAACCGCGGGACGATCTCGGGCCGCTCCCGCGCATCGCGCGACCCTTCGTTGACTGGGTCGCGAGGGTGCGAGCGACCGTCCACACGAAGCTGCTGGCCGGGTTCCTCGTGATCGCCCTCCTCCTGTTGTCGATGGGCGTCCTGTGCATCGCGGTGCTCGATCGCGTGAACCGGCAGGTGGAGATGCTGACCGCGCTCAACCGGCAGACCGACCAGGCCAGGGAGATGATCTATGAGGTGACGGCGCAGAGCCACTACCGCGCGATGGCCCTGCTGACCGGCGACGAGATCTGGACGGGGAAGATCTACGCGGCGAAGAGCCTCTTCGCCCAGAACCTGGCCGAGCTGCGCACGTACGCCGTCCCGGACAGGACCGCCTTCTTCGACGAGCTCCAGACAGCGAACGATCGCTTCACGTTGATGAGCGACCAGGTGACGGCCCTGGACGAAGCGGGCCAAAGAGCGCAGGCGATCAAGATGCACATCGACTTCGAGCACACGCAGTCGCACGTG
>VAYF01000201.1:3875-5251 GCA_005883885.1 Actinomycetota bacterium
GCTGATCCGGCCGGTCCGGAGGGTCGACTGGGGGCTCGACCGGATCGCGAACGGCGATTTCCTGACCCGCGTCTCCGTGCCGAATCGCGACGAGTTCGGGAACCTCACGAGCAACCTCAACCGCACGGCGGAGCAGCTGGCGACGCTGTACACGGAACTCGAGACCCTCAACACCGGTCTGCAGACCACGGTCGACACGAAGGTCGCGGAACTCGAGCGCGCATCGCGCCTCAAGCGCTACCTGTCGCCGCAGCTCGCCGAGTCGATCCTCTCGGGCGAGCGCGATGTCTCCCTGACGACCAGTCGGAAGCTCCTCACGATCTTCTTCTCCGACGTCCGGGGCTTCACCGCGGCAGCGGAACGTATGGAGCCCGAACAGCTCGTCGACGAGCTGAACGACTATCTGACCGAGATGACCGAGATCGTCTTCAAGCACGGCGGAACCCTCGACAAGTACGTCGGCGACGCGGTCATGGTGTTCTTCGGCGATCCGCTGCCGCAAGAGGATCACCCGAGGCGAGCCGTCCTCATGGGCTTCGAGATGCAAGAGCGCATGGCGGAGCTGCAGCAACGCTGGATGGGTCGCTATCAGCACTCCTTCGAGATCGGGATCGGCATCGCCACGGGGTGGGTCACGGTCGGCGATATCGGCTCGCCGGCACGCAGCGACTACACGGTGCTGGGCAACGAGGTCAACCTCGCGGCCAGGCTGGCCGATCGAGCCGCGTCAGGCCAGATCCTGGCGACCGAGCGAACGTTGGCGGACGTGGCCGACGTCGCCGTCGGCCATCCCATCGACGAGATCCTCCTCAAGGGGATCAGCAGGCCGATCAAGATCTTCGAGCTGCAGGCGCGCCCGGCGTGAACGCGAACGGTGAGGAGGGGTCCGATGGGAACGTTCAGGTTCCAGATCGCCGTCTCGATCGACGGGTACGTCGCCGGCCCCCATCAGAGCGTGGAAAACCCGCTCGGCGTCGGCGGCATGGATCTGCACCGGTGGCTCTTCGACCTCGAGGTCTGGCGAGCATCCGAAGGAGAGGAGGGCGGCGCGGTCAACGCGAGCACGGCCGTGATGGAGGAGGCGCAGGCGAACATCGGCGCAGTCGTGATGGGCCGGAACATGTTCGGGGGCGGGCCCGGCCCGTGGCAGGAGGATCCGCCCTGGGAGGGCTGGTGGGGCGACGACCCGCCCTATCACGTCCCCGTCTTCGTCCTCACGAACCACCCACGTGAGCCCCTCGAGATGGAAGGAGGTACCACCTTCTTCTTCGTCACCGATGGGATCCTCTCCGCGCTCGACCAGGCGCAGCGCGTCGCCGGCGACAAGGATGTCCTGCTCGGCGGGGGCGCCAGCGTGATCCAGCAGTACCTCGCTG
>VAYF01000202.1 GCA_005883885.1 Actinomycetota bacterium
ACGGGATACCGACGAAGGACGCGTTCAACGTCCTCGTCGCGAAGTTCCCGAAGGAGAGCGGGGCGCAGTCGACCGCCCAGGTCGTGATCCCCGGGGCCGCGACCGACCCAACGATCTCGTCTCAGATCCAGGCGCTCGATACCGCGGTCGCGAGCAACCCCGCGTTCGCCACCCCCCAGCCCCCCCAGACGAGCCAGGACGGAACGGTGACGTTGGTGGCGATCCCGTTCGCGGGCCAGGCCACGGACTCGCAGAGCCAGGCCGCGGTCGACGCGATCACGGCGCTGCGGGACCAGTACGTCCCGCAGGCCTTCGGCCCGGACTCCGGCGTCCTGGTCGGCGGCGACACGGCGATGACGAAGGACTTCTTCGACATCTCCGACCGGTACACTCCGATCGTCATCCTGCTGGTGCTCGGCTTATCCTTCATCCTGCTCACGGTCGTGTTCCGCTCGATCGTCGTGCCGGCGAAGGCGATCGTGATGAACGCCCTCAACTTCACGCAGGTCCAAGCGATCGAATCGTGGCTCCCGCTGTTCCTCTTCTCGATCCTGTTCGGCCTGTCGATGGACTACCAGGTGTTCCTGTTGAGCCGGATCCGCGAGGAGTACGACAAGACCTCGGACAACTCCGAGGCGGTGGCGTACGGCCTGCGGACCACCGGCGGGATCATCACGGGCGCCGCCGTGATCATGGTGGCCGTGTTCGCGGCGTTCGCGAGCGGCCGGATCGCGGCGCTGCAGGAGATGGGGTTCGGTCTGGCCGTCGCCGTCTTCCTGGACGCGACGATCGTGCGGTCGATCCTGGTGCCGTCGGCGATGAAGCTGCTCGGTGACCGCAACTGGTACCTCCCGGGCTGGCTCCAGTGGCTGCCGAAGGTCGACGTCGAAGGACACGCGGCGGCCGAGCGCGTCACGATCCCGGACACACCGGCCGAGCTCGTGGAGGCTCGCGACTCGAGCGACTGAGCGCGAACCGGATCGATACCCGGAAGGGGGAGGCTGCCCGCGCCTCCCCCTTCCGTCGTCCCGGGACCACGCGGGTGCCTGCCATGATGGGGCGATGCGTCGGATGACGGACGGCTCGTCGCACGCCCGGCTCACGCTCGCCGTCGACGTGCTCGGGATCGCCGCGTTCGTCCTCATCGGGATGCGGTCGCACTCGGACGCCGCGGCCGTGTCGATCTTCCTTCGGAACTTCGTGCCGTTCACCGGCTCATGGCTCGTGGTTGCCTGGCTCGTCGGGACCTACCGCCCGCCGACGCCGATCGGCCTGATCGCAACGCTGCTCATCGCGATCCCGATCGGCGTGCTGCTTCGCGCGCTTTGGGTTCGCAGCTGGAGCGCCGGCGAGGTCCTGACGTTCGCGCTCGTCGCCCTCGTGTTCGCGACGATGCTGATCGGGTTGGGCCGCGCGATCTCGGCGGTGCTCGGCGCCAAGCTCTTCGACCGGCGGGCGTCGTGACCGCGATCGACATGCCCGACCCGGGTGCGGCGCGGAGCTTCTGGCTGGAAGAGGCCCTGCAGGACGATCCGGGCGAACCGTGCCCGCCGCTGGAGGCGAACGTCGTCGCCGACGTGTGCATCGTGGGTGGCGGCTTCGCCGGGCTGTGGACCGCCGTCCGGCTCAGCGAGCGCGAGCCCGGTCTTCGGATCGCGCTGCTGGAGCAGGACATCGTCGGCGGTGGTGCGAGCGGGCGCAACGGCGGGTTCTTCTCGTCCTCGTGGTGGGACCTGCCGGCGCTGACCGGGTTGTACGGCGAGCAGGAGGGTCTGCGCTACGCGCTGGTGCTCGCGGACTCGGTCGCGGAGGCGGGGGAGTTCTGCGCGGCCAACGGGATCGACTGCTGGTTCCATCTCGAGGGCGCGATGGGCGTTCGAGCCGGATCCTGGCAGGAGGGGATCAGCCGGCGGTCGGCGATCGACCTCTGTGCCCGGCTTGGCTACGGCGATCGGATGATCAGCCTGAGCGCCGCCGAGACGCGCGCCCGCGCCGACTCGCCGACGTTCGTGGGAGGCGCCTTCATCCGCGACGCCGCCGTCGTCCAGCCGGCGCGGCTGGCCCGGGGCCTCCGCCGTCTCCTGCTCGAGCGGGGCGTGCGCATCTTCGAGCGCACCCACGTCTCAGGTGTCGACCGAGCGCGTCCCGCCGTCGTCCGGACCGACCACGGCGCGGTTCGTGCGGACCGGGTCGTGCTCACCCACGGCGCCTGGGCCGCGGGGTGGCGGGAGTTCTCGCGCAGCTTCTCCGTCATCGTCGACTACATCGTCGTGACGGAACCGATCCCCGACAAGCTCGAGGAGATCGGCTGGACGTCCCAGATGGGGATCGCGGACGGGCGTGAGTGGCTGTATTACCTCCGTCCGACCGACGACGGGAGGATCGCGATCGGCGGCGGCACGGGCGGCGTCGTGTTCGGGGGCCGGACGAGCGGCCGGGCCGTGACGCATGACCGCCGCGTGGCCGAGGTGGCGGCTCGCGGGCTGCTCCGGATGTTCCCGCAGCTGGAGGGGACCAGGTTCACGCACGCGTGGGGCGGCCCGATCGACCAGACGCCGGCGTTCGTTCCGTTCTATCGGACGCTCGAACCGGGCACGATCCACGCCGGGCTGGGCTACAGCGGCCACGGCCTGTCGCAGACCTACGTGGGCGGCAAGATCCTCGCTTCGACCGTCCTTGGTGCCGACGACGAGTGGACCTCGCTCGCCGTCAATCGGCCGGAGACGATGAAGGCGCCGCCCGAGCCGTTCCGTTGGCCGGCCGTCAAGGTGATCGCGACCGCGTTGGAGCGGGGCGATGCCCGCGAGGACGCCGGCAAGCGTCGTGGCGTCGTGAACGAGCTCCTCGGGTCGGGTCCGATCGGGTTGCGCGAGCGCTACGTGACGAAACGTCAGTAGCGATCGTCGTGCGACCCCGGGAGGTCGCGGCTCGGGCGACCGACGTCGATCGTCGTCCGGCCGAGCCGACCTGTGCCTGCGCGCTGGAACTTCCTCAACTGATGGCGCAAGGCGAGCCACCCGATCGCGATCAACGTCGCGACGGACAGCATCGCGGTCAGCACGATCACGAGCGTGATCTTCAGGACGAGGCCGAGCACGCCCGCGAGCGCGGCGAGCAGCAGGAGGAACAGCAGGACGATCATGCACCTATCGTACGGCCGAGGCCGCGAAACGCGCGATCCGACGCACGAGCAGCTCCGGCTGCTGGAGGGGGAGGTCGTGGATCCCCTCGACCCAGACGAACGTCGCCGGGGATCCGGCCGTCTTCAGCCGCTGCGCCGCCTCCCGTTTCGCGGCGTCGAACGTGGCGTCCCCCACGGACCCGTGGGCGAGGATCGCGAGCGTGGGAACCCGGAGTCGCATGTGCAAGGCCACCGCGTCCTGGCCCCAGATGGCACGGAGGATGCGGAAATGGTTCGCG
>VAYF01000203.1 GCA_005883885.1 Actinomycetota bacterium
TCGCATCCGACGAAGTCCTTGGCCAGCCGAACCGCGAACCCCAACCCCACCTCGTACGGATCATCGAGAGGCCCCATGTCATGCCCCCACGACCGGAACCCGCGTTCCAACCGGAGCCCATCGAACGCGAACCCGCCGGCATGGCGAAGCCCGAGTTCCTTGCCAGCCTCGACCACCCGGTCGTACAGATCCTGGACGAACTCCGTCGGCACGTACAGCTCCCACCCGAGCTCCCCGGTGTAGGAGACGCGGAGGGCCCAAGGCTGCGCCCATCCGGCCTCGATCCTTCGCGCCGACAGGAACGGGAAGGCGTCGTCGGACAGATCGGCATCGGTCAGGTGCTGCAGCAGCTCGCGTGAGCGCGGACCGGCGAGGTGCAGCACCGCGAACGCGCTCGTCATGTCGGTGACGTTCGCGTCAGACGGCAGCCCGGTCCGCAGGAGCGCCTCCGTGCGTCGTTGGTACGCGGTCGGCGCGACCACCAGGAAGATCTGCTCGGCGAGCCGCGTCACCGTCGGATCCATCTCGATGCCGCCGCGGTCGTTGCACAGGAGCGTGTACACGACCCTGCCGATCGGGACGTCGACGTCGGACGCGCACAGCCACTGCAACCCGGATAACGCGCCGGGGCCCTGGACCAGGAACTTCGAATAGGTCGTCAGGTCGAACAGCGCCACGCCGCCGCGAGCGGCGGCCATCTCCTCACCGACCGGGCCGAACCACGACGGCCGGTCGAAGTCGTAGAGCCAGACGGGCTCCTCCGTCGCGCCGGGCTCGAACCACGCTGGCCGCTCCCAGCCCGCGGCCTCGCCGAAGGCCGCGCCGGCGTCGCGGAAGCGCTGCTCGAGGGGCAGGCGGCGGAGGCCGCGTCCGGACGACGGCTGGAGCGCCGGCCAGTGCATCGCGTAGAGGCGCCCGAGGGTCTCCGACGTCTTCTCGTGCAGCCATCCGCGGTTGTTGGCCCACCGCCCGGTCCTCGCGATGTCGACCTCGGTAAGATCCATCGTGGGGTGGCCCTCGACGATCCACTCGGCGAGCGCTTTCCCGGCCCCCGGGCTGAAGATGATGCCCTGCGAATTGAATCCGGCCGCGATCCATAGGCCCGGAGCCTCCGGGAACTCGCCGAGATGGAAGTTGGCATCCGGTGTGAAGCTCTCCGGACCACGGAGGTAGTGCTCGAAGCCGATGTCGCGCAAGACCGGCAGCCGTTCCCGCGCGTTGGCGAGGACCGGCGCGAAGTGCTCCCAGTCCTCGCCGAACTCCACGAACCCTCCGGTGTCGATGTCGCCGGGCGCCTTCGGCTTGCCCTTCGGCTCGAAGGCGCCGACCAGGAGCCGCCCTCGGTAGTGGCGGACGTAGAGGTAGCCGTCCAGATCGCGCAGGACCGGGAGCCGTTCGTCGGCGACCGGCGTCTCGTCGGTCATGACCCACACGTGCTCCGCGGGGTACAGCGACACCGAGGCTCCGGCGAGCCGGGCGAGCTCCGAGGTCCATAGCCCGGTCGTGAGCACGGCCAGCTCGCACTCGATCGTTCCCCGGTCGGTGATGACGCCCGCGATCCGTCCGTCGCGTCGCTCGAACCCGGTCACGGTGACACCGAACACGAAGCTCGCGCCGCGGTCCCTGGCGCCTTTCGCGAGCGAGAGCGCGGCGTCGCCGGGATTCACCGTCGCGTCGTGGGGAAAGATCGTCGCGCCGACCAGGTCCTCGACCTCGGCTTCCGGCCAGTACTTCCGGACCTCCTGCGGCGTCAGCTCGTGCGCTTCGATCCCGAAGTCCTTCGCCATCGAGAGGCCGGCGCGGAGCTCATCCACCCGGCCGCGCGTCCGCGCGACCGTCAGGGCTCCCACCCGGCGGAGACCGGTCTCGACGCCGGTCTCCGCCGGGAGGGACTCGTAGAGCGGAGCGTTGACCCGGCTGAGCTCGGTGAGGGCGTGTGTCCCGCGGACCTGCGCGACGAGCCCGGCCGCGTGCCACGTGGTCCCGCCCGTGAGGCGCGTCCGTTCCAGGACGACGACATCGGCGACCCCGAGTTTCGTCAAGTGATATGCGACCGACGAGCCGGCGACGCCGCCGCCGATCACGACGATCCTGGCCCGATCGGGCGGCTCGGAGAGCGGCTCGAGGATCGAGCTGTCGAGATCGCGGTTCGCGAGGCGCTCGGGAGCGGTCATCGCCGAGAGCATGGCGCACCGACCGGTATGCGCGTCAACCTCTTGCGCTGACCGCGGGGGCCCACCCGCTGGGATCTGTCAACAGGCTTACGACGATGTCTCGAGACACAGTCGTGAAGGTGTTGACGATGGCGCCGTTCAGACAAGGCCAGGACACGGTAACTGGTTGACAAACAGCGGGACGACGACAGATCAACCCAACAGCGCCCGGCCCATCTCCTTGCGGTAGCGCTCGTTGAAGTCGTACAGGAACCGGTCCTGGCGCGGGTACACGCCGGTGGTGAACGCGCGCGACCCCACGCCGGTCTGCGCGCGCTGGCACACCTCCCAGTCCTGCTTCGAGATCAGATCCCACAGCTCGACGACCGGCTCGGGTTTGAACGCCGAAGGGTCGGCGATCGTCTCCGGCCGGAACAGGTACTCGGACACGACCGTGGTGCGCGAAGGGCCTTTCGGATAGCCGATGTAGTACATGACGCAGTCCGGGTGCAGGTTCAGCATCAGGTTCGGGAACTGGTACGCGCCGTAGTACATGGAGTAGTCCTCGGGCTGGAGCCCCGGGAGCTTCGGGAGCTCGGACTCGCCGGTCTTCGTGAAGCTCGTGGCGCCCTCGCGCATCCAGTTGCCGTCGTCGCGGGTCTCCTCGTCCCAGACCTCACCGAACCGGAACAGCGGCACGACCTGCACGAGCTCGGGATGGATCTGCGGGCAGTGGAGACACTCGTTGTAGTTCTCCACGACGATCTTCCAGTTCGCCTCGACCTCGTAGACGATCCGCACGCCGACCCGCAACTCGTCCATCTTGAACCGGTCGAACATGTTGACGCTCTCGGCGCCCTGGCCCATCCACTCCATCAAGGAACGGGGCTCACGCGCCAGACTCACGAACAGGAACCCAGCGTAGCTCTCGACCGCGAACCCGTGCAGCGGATAGTCGCTCCGGTCGAAGAGCTCGCCCTCCTTCACGTTCGGCGTCCCGACCAACCGTCCGTTCAGGTCATATGCCCACGCGTGGTACGGACAGACGAAGGCCTTGCGGATATGACCGGCCGCCGGCTCGTCATCGAGGAACTTCGTTCCGCGGTGGCTGCACACGTTGTAGAACCCGTGCAGATCCCGCTCCTCGTTCCGGGTGATGAAGATCGACTCGCCCGCCAGGTCGCGGACGATGTAATCGCCCGGTTCCGGGAGCTCCTCGGTCCGTCCGATGCAGACCCAGTCCCCGAACCAGATCCGTTCGCGCTCCTCGTCGAAGTTCTCGAGGCTCGTGTAGTCGGGCCCGGACAGCGTGGGACGTGGCTTCCAGGCGCGTTCGTCGTACCTGATCGGTTCCTGCTCGGTCTGCATGCGGGTCTCCTCGAACGGGACGTGTCAAGGATACGGACCTCGGCCCTCGGGATGCTAATCGGCACCTCGACCGCAGCCCGTACGATGGGGCCATGCCCATCGTCG
>VAYF01000204.1 GCA_005883885.1 Actinomycetota bacterium
TGGAACCCGTAATTGCCGCCCGCGGCGACCACCACGATGCCCTGCTTCCATGCCATCTCGGCGGCGTACGCGAGAGGGTCCACGGTATACGGTTGCGTGCTGTTGGTGCCGTACGAGAGATTCAGAACCCGGATGTTCATGCCCGGGTCGTGGGCATGTTGCACGACCCAGTCGATCGCCGCGATCACCTGGGAGATGTCGGTGCCGCCGTCCGCCGTCCCAACCTTCAGGCTCACGATCCGGGCGTCGGGAGCCATCCCGCGGTACGCGGCGGGTGGGGACTGGTCATAGGGCGCCGTGAGGGTCGGGTCGTGTCCGGCGATCAACCCCGCCATGAAGGTTCCGTGCCCGTACGTGTCCAGGTTCGTCAGGTCCGGCGACTGAGACTCGAGCGAGAGGTCCGGCCCGTAGATCACCTTGCCGGCCCCATCCAGACCCGTGACCGGAGCGACACCGGTGTCGATCAGCGCGACGTCCACGCCCGCTCCCGTGTACCCGCCGCGCCACCAGGCCGTCGCTCCTGAATACCGCGTGGTCGCGGCCATGGAGTTGCCGTCCGTGCCGGCGTCGTAGGACGACGTCTGCGGCGCGAGCGCGACGTTCGGCGAGACCGAGATCACCCACGGATCCGACCCGATCGCATCGGCGATCCTTTGGGGAAGGGTGGTCGAGAAGCCATCGATGATCGGCAGGTCGGCGGTGATGGAGCCGCCCTCCGAGGTCACGAACCTCTCGAGCCGCGCCTGCGCGCCGGCGACGGTGCGGACGATGACCGAGACGTCCGGACCGCCGCTCGACGGCCGCGTTCCGGCAGGAGCAAGGACGAACGCGGCCACGAAGATCGTCAGGATCGCCCCGGCGAGCGAACGGAGGGACGTTCGCATCGAGGCCGATACGGTCCTCGATCGATCGCTCGGTGGGTTCAGCGCCGACACTCCTCTCCTACCTCGGTCTGCGGATCTGCGCGCCGCGTCTTCGAACCGGCGGCGAGGGTCGCTTGGATGCCCTACCGCAATATGAAGCTCAACGGCTGACAGCGCACCGGCCGTGTGTCGCTTATCGCATCGTGCGCGGGTGATGAACGAGGAACGCTCGCCCTACGAAGAGGCTCGCGGACGAACTAGGTCTTCAGGCTTTCCGATGCGGCTCAAGCCAACCCCGCGACCGCCGACATTGGGGGAGCGACATCGGATCGAGAAGGCCGACGTTGGGCGCTGAGTCATGAGCGAGTTCATGGAACTTCCTCGCCGTGCGCGAGCATGGATCATCGCCGTCTGGATCGCGGCGCTGATCCTGGTGGCGATGCACGTGCCCGACCTTTCGTCGTGGAAGGCGGAAGACGTGGCCGCGTGGTTCGCGCTCAGCGCCATCGCCGCGATCCTCGAGCAGTTCACGGTGCGGATGTCCCACGGGCCTGAGGCGGAGAACTACTCACTCACCGACGCGTTGTGGGTTCCCACGTTGATCTTCGCGAGGCCGAGCGTCCTCACGCTCGCCGTCCTCGTCGGCATCGCGGCCGGGCAGCTCATCCGAAGTTGGCGTTGGTACAAGGTGGCCTACAACGTCGCGCAATTCGTCGTCTCCATCACGGTTGCGGAGGTCGTCTTCAGCTTCTTCCACGTGTCCTCCTCGCTCAGCCTGATGGTGTGGCTCGCGGCGTCGATCGCGATGCTCGCGTACTTCGGCCTGAACGAGCTGTTCATCTCGTTCGTCATCTCCCTCATCGACGGCGAATCCCTACCGACGCTCTTGGTGCTCCCGGACGGTCTCAACCTGTTGCACGCCGCGGGCAACCTCACGATCGGCCTGCTCGCCGCGCTGGTCTGGAGCACGGGTCCGGTCGGGATCCCACTGCTGATCGCGCCGATGGTGCTCGTCTTCCTCGCCTATCGCGGCTGGCTGCACGCTCAACGTGAGGAGGAACAGGCGAAGGAGCGAGAGCGGATGCGAACGCTCTACGAGGCCGGCCGAGAGCTGTCCGGTCCGATCGATGCCGGCTACGACTACAAGCCCTTCCTGATGCTCGTCCGAAGGATGCTCGATGCCTCGGGGGTCGAGCTGGTGCTGCTCAACGACGGCGCTCACATCTACAACTCGGAGGTGGGGCTGATGGTCCACCTCCCCCCGGAAGATCACCCACCCGCTGCGGAAGAGCTCGTCAGCACCCGGCCCGGGCTGACCACCTTCATGGCGTCGGTGGGCGATGCACCCACCGTATCCGCGATCCTCGCGGTACATCGGGCGATCCCGCTGTCCTCGGCCGAGGGCTCGCTGGTCGAGGCGCTCGCTTCGCAGTTGAAGGTCCGCAACGAGAACGAGCGTCTGTTCAACGAGACGATGGAGCAGCGGAGCCACCTCTCCGACGTGATCGGCAACACCTCGGACGGGATCCTCGTGGTCTCGGCGGACGGTCTCGTGGTGTCGTGGAACCCCGCGATGGAACACATCACCGGCGTCCCCCGGGCCATGGCCACCGGCCGGGGGTGCGACGAGGTCCTCGGGCTCCATCTGGAAGACGACGGACCGGAGGATCGCGTCTTCGTTCCGCTCCGCTTCGACGAAGCGGGCTCACACGACGTCCTGCTGACCCGGACCGACGGGTCGGATCGGTGGATCCGATACACGAGCAACCCGATGCCGTCCCGCGAAGGCGGGGCGAGGTCGTTCGTGATCGTCGCGAGAGACGTGACCGCGGAACTCGAAACCGAGCAGCTGAAGAGCGACTTCGTTGCGACCGTCTCCCACGAACTGCGCTCGCCGCTCACGCCGCTCAAGGGCTTCGTCCGTGCGTTGCGCGACGGGCTGATCGAGGAGACGCCCGAGGCTCGGCACGAGTACTACGAGATCATGTGGCGGGCCGTCGAACGGCTCGAGCGGCTAATCAACGATCTCCTCGATGTGTCGCGGGTCGAGGCGGGGAAGCTGGACCTCGAGTCGAAGCCGTTCAACGTGACGGAGCTGCTCGACGGATGCATCCGCCACATCCGCAGCGAGTTCCCCGACCGCGTCGTCGACTTCGTCCATCCCGACGACGCCGTCTGCGTCCTGGCGGATCCCTTCCGGGTCGATCAGATCGTCACGAACCTCCTCTCGAACGCGTTCAAGTACTCCACGTCCGGATCCACGGTCCAGCTCGTCCTCAGCGTGGATGAGAGCCGGGCGGTCATCGCTGTCCACAACGAAGGCGACGGGATCGCGCCGGCGGATCAACCGTTCGTCTTCGATCGCTTCTTCAGGACCCGTACCGGCCTGCAACGCGAGGTGGGTGGTGCAGGGCTCGGGCTCTGCATCTGCAGAAGGCTCGTGGAGGCGATGGGCAGCCAGATCGAGCTCGAGTCCATCCCCGGAGAGGGGTGCACGTTCACCTTCTGGCTCCCGGAGGCGACGATCGAGATGGATGGGGCGCGGGACGCTCGGCACCCGATCGAGACCCTGACCTGAGCGCCCGGCCTGGGGAACCAGGTCACGTCCGACGACCGTCGGAGATGGCGTGAGCGGACGACAGGCGTTGGTGGCCCTGCTCCTCGTGGCTTG